>JAJTIF010000053.1 GCA_021299675.1 Pseudomonadota bacterium
AGATAGCCTTTCTCGATGTATTTTTTAGCGTTATCCCATGCTCCACCTGCGTTTGCCATGAACAGAGACATTGTGGCGCCTACAGCAAGAGATCCCGCAAGCAGACCTGCCAGAGATGCTGGGCCCATGAAAAATCCTACGAGCACAGGAGCAAGAACGGCAATCATTCCTGGGAGCATCATCTCCCGAAGAGCTGCCTTAGTGGCGATATCAACGATCTTTGATGGCTCTGGTTCAGCTTTAAGCTCCATGAGTCCTGGGATCTCGCGGAATTGACGACCAATCTCTTCTACGATCGCGCCAGCCGCGCGACCCACGGCAAGCATGGTAGTCGAACCAACGAGCATCGGAAGGATTGAACCAAGAAGAAGACCGATCAAGATTTTCGGATCAGTCAGAACTAGTTGAATATCGCCGAGGTTATTCAGTCCACGTACGTGGTTCACTTCGATGTTAAAAGCCGAGAAAAGTGCAAGTACGGTGAGGATGGCTGAACCAATCGCAAAGCCCTTGCCGATAGCTGCTGTTGTGTTACCAACAGAATCGAGCTCGTCGGTGATGTCGCGAACTTCTTTACCAAGACCACTCATCTCAGAGATACCGCCAGCGTTATCAGAAATTGGCCCGTACGCATCAACCGTCATGACGACAGCTGTTCCACCGAGCATTCCCACTGCAGAAAGAGCAATTCCGTAAAGACCCAAGAATTTGTTAGCGAGGTAAGCCACGATACAGACCACGATAATTGGAATCGCCGTCGACTCCATCCCTACCGCAAGACCCTGGATCAAGTTAGTGCCCGCGCCAGTCTTCGCCGCCTTCGCAATCTTCATCACGGGAGTTGAAGACGTGTAGTAGTCAGTCACAAGACCGATGATGGCTCCACCGATCGCACCAAACGTCATGATCGCTGTTACTGATTGAGTAATACCAAGAGAGTTCAAGATCACATAAGACGCAACTGCGAGCAAAATTGGCGGAACGATCAAGGCTCCACGAAGCACAGTCGCAGCCGGGTAGTTTTTCATGGCACGAGCAATGAAGATACAAACGATTGAGACCATCAAGCCAACCCCAGAAAGGATCAGGGGAAGACCAATAGCGACAGCTTTATTCGTCGCAAAGTCCGCAGTTTCCATCAGTGTTGGAAGCTCGCTGGCCGTGATCGCAATGGCCATCGCTGCCACAACTGCGGCAACCATAGACTCGTAGATATCCGCGCCCATACCAGCCACGTCACCGACGTTATCACCGACGTTATCTGCGATCACACCTGGGTTACGTGGATCATCTTCAGGAATATTTTCGATTACTTTACCAGCAATATCAGATCCGACGTCAGCCGCTTTCGTGTAGATACCACCACCGATACGAGCGAAGAGCGCGATAGATGAAGCACCAACAGCAAAAGCGTGAAGGATTGTGCTGAGTTTTTCGTGGTCCACGAAAACCAAATAAATGATGCCCATGCCGATCACACCCAATGAAGCGACGGAAATTCCCATCACCGCTCCGCCATCAAGGGCAGTCAAAAGAGCGTTCGGCTTAGAGCCTTCGCGAGCCGCTTGAGTCGTCTTAACGTTAGCCCATGTCGCCGCTTTCATACCGACGAAACCAGCCAAGAGCGAGAGGAAAGCCCCGAGGACGAATGCTCCAGCTGCGATTCCACCCAAACCGAACCCGATCGCGGCTGCGACGATGGCGCAGTAAACAGCGAGAGTTTTATACTGGCGGAACAAGAATGCCATCGCGCCTTCGCGGATGTATTGAGCAATTCTGTTCATGGTTTCGTTGCCGTTAGGCAAACCCATAATGCGAACATAAAAGAACGCAGCGATGACGGCCCCGAACACGCCGAAAGCGATTGGGGTTTTCACCCACATTAACCAAGCATCTGACATCATGGTTTCTCCTCAAAAGTAAATGAATGTAGTGGGTTATATGTACCCAAGACATCTCTTTATATCAACGTATTTGATCAAGTTTGGCTGAGTTTCTGCGAGGCGCAATAAGCTACATCTTGGCAAAATCATTAAAGACGTGATCGGATAGAGCGCATGAATAATCTCATCCCTTCTGTTCTTGTTTCTATCGGCCTCTCTCTGGGTGGCTTTCTCATTGGCCAAGGCTTTGTGCGTATGAAGCAGTTGGATCAAATCGTCGAGGTCCGAGGCCTCGATGAGAAACTGGTGGAAGCCAACGAAGCCACTTGGGATATTTCTTTCTCCCTCTCAGGCAATAACCTGCAAGAGATGACCACCAGACTCACCCAAAAACAAACAAGCCTCAAAGAGTATCTCCTGAGCCAGGGCTTTACGCGCGATGAATTTCAGGCGAGCGCGATTACCACCAACGATAATCACGCCAACCACTACGGCAACAAACTTCCTGCTGACCGCTTCACTGTGCGCACGAAAGTGATGATTGGAACGAAGCAGGTCCAAAAGATCACGGAGATCTATGAGAACTCGGGCCAGTTGCCGCTAGAAGGATTAGTCCGTGAACAGTCTAGTGTGCAGTACTACTTCACAGATCTCAATGCTGTGAAACCGGAGATGCTCAAGAACGCCACTGCTTCAGCGCGAGAAGCAGCTGAAAGTTTCGCTCGTGATTCGGGCTCGAAGCTCGGCGGAATAAAATCAGCGACCCAAGGCCTCTTCAGCATCACTTCCCCCTACGCGAACTGGGACGATGCGACCTCGAAGATGAAGAAAGTCAGAGTCGTCACAAGAGTTAGTTACTTCCTGGAATAAGCACATCAAATTTTTCTAGATCAACTATTCTTCTGCCGTCGTCGGTGACCTCACCGATCTGCGCCCACTGAGCTCCATCAACGATATCCATGGCGGTATAGATCTTTGTTGAATAGATGATTTGACCAAAAGTGCCGTCGGTCCCAACAATTGTGACGTAGAATTCAAAACCTTCATCACACATCTGTGTTAAATCTATTCCGCCTAAGGGGCTGGAACTCAGGTCATGCATGGCCGTAAAGCTCATCGCGAACATCGGGGCATGGCTCAACTCGAGATGAAGCTCGTACGCTTTCCTCATGCGCATGCCTTCCGGAGAAATTTCTGGCTTCAGAAGAGTCATAGTGACTTTTGCATCAATGATCCGGTTGACGCGTTCGTTAGCCAATCGAAACTGCAGACTTGGTTTGAGGTTATGTCGCGTAAGCAGCATTTTCTGGGTGAAGCGGATGCGCGCCCGGGCCTGAGAAAACTTGGCAAAAAATAAACCGGAAAGGAGTGCGATGGTGACCATTCCAAGGGCGGCTTGGATCACGACGATGATATTGGCATGAAAGCTCAAGGGGGCCATGGAGCCATACCCGATAGTCCCAAGAGTATGGACACTAAAAAAGAAGCAATCGATGAAACTTCCAGTGGAGTTAGACAGGGCCCCGGGCCCCAGCATCCAGTAGAGAGTCGCAAAAATCAGGTTGAGGATAAAAAAGACAAGGGTGAAGAGTAGAAAGGAGCTAGGCCAGCTGAGAGTAAGCCAGTTATGGTAGAGATCTTGCCAAGGAGTGTCTTTAAAGTTACGAAGCTCTACGCGAAATGTGTCTATGTCTCGTCTCATGATTAAATCAGAGCATTGAATGAGGTAGAAGTGCAAGCCCCGCTTAGAAGAAAAATCATCCTCGCGGAAATGGACAACCTGAACTCCAAAGGGATCAACTGCTCTGCGTGTCCGGGCCACTGTTGTACAGCGGTCGCCAACTCCATGCAGACCACACCGCTCGAGACCCAAGACGTGCTGAATTACCTTCGCGAGTCAGGGCGTTGGACGATGGAGCTAAAGCAAAAGCTACAGGCGACAGTAGATAAGTTCCGACTCGACTCAATTCCAGGCAATGGGAAGAGAAGCTATCTGCGAAAAACCTATGACTGCCCATTCTTTGAAGGAAAATCCCACGGCTGCACCATTCCCCGTGAGGTTAAGCCCTATGGATGTTTGGGATTTAACCCCAGCGCTCCGCATGAGACAGAGGGCAAGAGCTGTAGCTCCGATCAGTCACTCTTACTCAAGCGCGAAAGCGCCCATCCGGAAGAGTCTAGTGTGAACACGGATCTCAGTAAAAAATACCAACTTTGGTGGGAGAAACGGCCTCTTCCGCTGGCGCTGCTTGAGGCCGAAAAATCAGGCATGTAGTTTCTCTTGTCGATGAGCTTTTCTTAACCTAGATTCATCAAAACTTATCAGGAGACTCTCATGAAACTTGCTCTTCTCTTAGCCCTCTGTTCAGGCTCTGTTTTCGCTAACTCCATCACAGATAACGTCGAGGTTGAATGTCTGATGAACGACATCACAACTGTCCGCCAGTTCGAACTCAAGGCGACCTTCGACAAGTCTACCGGCTCTTTTGACAACAAAGACCTCGACCTCACACTCCGGGTCCTAGGACCTAGCCGTAACACTCGCGAGCTCAACCTCACGCGCGACGGCAGCATCCTCGACTACCCCGGCAACGTGATCACGAAGAACCCATTCGTGGTGATCAACACCATCGATAAAGACGCTGAAGTTCAGATGATCAACCTTCTCGTGGATTACCCCACTCCACTCGCGTCTGTCGTTCGCCTCAGCACTGGCGAAGTTTTCCGCTCCACTTGTACGTCTGTAAAGTGAACTGGGTTGTAAAATTCTTTCTGGCTGGAGGGCTGATCACTGGTGCCAACGCGCTCATGCGCCTGTCACCCAAGCCCTCCGCCTCACTCATCGCGCTCCCGACCTCGTCGATCATCTATTTTATTTTCCTCTGGACGGACACCAAAGATCCACAGGTGATCTCGCGC
>JAJTIF010000355.1 GCA_021299675.1 Pseudomonadota bacterium
ACCAATGAGATTTTTATTTGCTCCCTGAGACTTGAGGGATACTTCGAGAGAACTAAGGGACTCCTGGGTCGCCCGGTACTTGCCTTCTTTGAAAAAATCTCGTGCGCGCTTGAGTTCTTGGTTGAACTGACTATCTTTTGTCTGCGCCACCAGCGCTTGTGGCACACCAAAGGTGAAAAACATGATAAGACAGAAAGCCCGCATCCCTATCCTTGGTCGCAGCTGATATGATCTCTATTATAACCCGACTCTTTAAGGATCACCAACTCCCGTGTTCAATTGAACGTTAGACGAGCTCGGCTTGGTAGTGGCGGAGCTGGGCTGGATCGCACAGGTGGCACAGAGTGTAGGGGCTTCTCTAGAGGGGATCGTGGACAAGCCTGTCGCCTTGGCCGAGTCGATAACAAGAGTTCCGTTATCAACTTTAGTGATCGTTTTGACATCAGATGTGGTAGAAATCGTCTTGATCACATCCGAAAGCGTGGCATCTCCCATGACCATCGACGAATCATTTACCTGAACAATTTGTCCTTGCACCGATGCCAAGATTTTACCGGAATCAGTGATCGTGACGTTTTTGGGAGGCACGTAGTTCCCGTCTCTGCCCACGCTCCCCGACTTACCATCCGCCACGAAGGTGTTGGTGTTAGAGTCGTACACGGCATCTTTTGAAGGAGCAATGACAGTCCCTGTGTCCACGTGCAGATAAGAGCCATTGGTGGGTTTTACTTTTTCTCCGTCCTTAAAGCCGCGAGCATCAGAGATGTTAGCTTTATCTTTTGAGCCCACTCCCTCGATGCCTTTCTGCTTCAGCTCCTTATCAAGTGCACTTGAGCTACTAGCAACAGCCGTTCCTGATAGACCTGCAGGCACCACCGATTTTCCTGAGTTTACACTCCCTTGGTCGCTTGGTGCTCTCTCTTGCGAGAAGTCTTGGTTTTTCTCTAAGGTTTCAATCTGCTGTACGTTCATCAAAGAAGGTACAGTGGGGATCGGACGGTTAGCTTCTACGACAGAGAACTCACCGGGAAAGATGCGCACACCCCGATCGACCATCGATTCAAGCGCGTTAGTAGAAATTTCTCTGAGAGCAGCATTGTCGATTTTATTGAAGACAACTTCTCCCTCAAACAAAACGGCCGAAGAATTAACTCCGTTGGTAGAAATCAGGAAGTCTGTTCCTCTGACACCCATGACAGCATTTGGTGTTTTGATGAAGAGCTTAGATTTATCTTTATCTTTTTGACCTAAGTAATCTTTAGAAACTTGCGACCGGATTTTACCTTTCACGAGGTCAAGGACCCCGGCGTCTCCAGTACCAAATTGTTCAATTTTCATTTCTGAATTCGGGCCAATGTTCATCTGGGATTTATCTGTGAATGTAATACGAACGAAGGATTTATCGGCGGTTAAAACAGTCACTCCTGACCGCAGCCAGTCTTCTTCTTTAAGTTTCGATACTTTTCCCTGCTCCTTGACGGTCACCTCACCTCGCAGGCGCTTCACCACTGCAACGCCTTTATCGGCCCACGCGCTGGTGAAGCTCAGAAGAAAAAAAACAACAAATAAGCTTTTCATAAAAGAACCTTTTGAGAGACAAGAGAACTCCCCCTCTATTATACAGTGGGATCGCTTCCCACGCTTAAGCATGGCTAAGCTGCAGAATTTTCCAAATGGCCCTCTCACTTTTAGCTCTAAAAAATGAAGTGCTGAGAATTGAGGAAAGGCTCCTAAGTACTTGATTAAAATAAACATTTTCCTTGGGTTGAGCCTTTTTTATGGCACTATTACACCTGCTTTGTGTAACGCAACGCAGTCCACTCTTTTACACACAAAAATTCAAGGCTTTGACCAAGTTCTGCAGACCTCTTATAAGCAGCGTGTTGTTAAAATTAACGGTTAAAACCCATCGGGAGTGAATCCACATGAAAAGATTAATCCTACCCCTGTTACTCCTCAGCTTTAGTGCTTTGGCTGAAGAAAAAGAAGGCTGGCCCAGCCACTCAAACCCAAGAATCGTTTCTGACAATTTCATCACTCGGTTCTCCGGGCTCCCCTTAGTTGGTAAACACGAGCTGCCCCACACCGGGTGGTCAGATGACTACTGGCCAACTCATCGTGGGTCCATTAATCGTCGCTGGAATGCTCCAGGTGAACCTGGCTTTGATCTCGTGCAACCAACTCGTGAGCAAGCCTTGGGCATGAGTAGTAAGCAATTAGCAGAACTGGCCCCCTCAGAAAAATTTGATCTGCTCCGTGGCCGTTATGATTACCCATTGGTCAAGCGAGTGGCGGCAACAGCAAAACCCACCGCCAAAGACTGGGCTGGAATTTGTAACGGCTGGGCACCAGCCTCCCTTAATCTCAAAGAGCCACATCCAGTTGTCATGAAGAACGCCGACGGCATCGAAATTCCTTTCGGTTCCAGTGACGTGAAAGCCATGCTTTCTTATTACTATGCCTACTTTGTCGATCAACCGACAATGCAAGTAGGACTCAGATGCTTTCTTCCAAGTGGGATCCGAATTCTTGGCCGCGGGTGCGGAAAAGATTTAAATCCGGGAGCCTTCCACATCATCATGACCAACAAACTAGGCCTTGAGAAGGTGGGCTTTCTGGCG
>JAJTIF010000213.1 GCA_021299675.1 Pseudomonadota bacterium
AAGGGGACGGCCTGGTCCACTTCTTCGAGATCCAGAACATCATCCATAGAACTCGCCGGGAGACCTGTTTCATCAAGGGTGACGATGAGATCAGTATTGGAAGAGAGATCTTCCACACTCCTCTGATAGGAAGCCACAGTAGCCTCAGAAAGGAGAACCACAACCGAAGCAAGAGCGACACTCAACATAAGAGAAAAAAATAAAACAGCAGTGGGAAGTTTTCGACTGGCGAGACTTCTGCGCGTGAAGCGGAGAAAAACTCTCACGTCGCTACCCGACCGTCGATGAGATGAATGATCCGGTCACAGCTTTTCGCCACCCCATGATCATGAGTTACAATGACCAGTGAAGCACCCGTTGAATTTTTCAAACTAAGAAGAAGTTCAAGAACCATGGCACCAGTCTTTGAATCCAAAGCCCCGGTCGGTTCATCGGCAAAAAGCAAACGGGGACTCGCAACTAATGCCCGCGCGATGGCCACTCTCTGCTGCTCTCCACCCGAGAGTTCTGTTGGACGGTGATGACTCCGGTGACCGAGGCTTACTTGATCAAGAAGTGCGCGAGCTCTGTCTTCAGACTCCGAGATATTTTTTCCATCAAGGAGAAGAGGCCAGGCGACATTTTCAACCGCCGTGAGCGAGGGAAGAAGATTGAACGATTGAAAAATAAAACCCAGCTGTCTTCTCCGAAGGGCCGACAAAGACGAGTCGGATAGACCTGTCGTATCTTGTCCCAGAATTTTTACGAATCCGTTATCGGGAAGATTGAGAGCTCCGAGAATCTGAAGAAGAGTAGTCTTACCAGCGCCACTGGGCCCCATGATGGCGACCGTTTCACCAGCCTTAATCACAAGGTCAATTCCCCTAAGAATTTCCACGGCTTTATCACCACGAGAATGACTTTTCCTGAGACCTTTAGCTTCGATCACTGCACTCGTATTCATTTCACCATTGTCAGAAAAAATATTCAAGTTGTCCAATCAATCGATGATTCTCAGATAGGCGTCCAATACCGGAATTGACATTACCATTCAAGAGGCTCGCGGTAAGACTCAGATTGAGCGCCTCAGACCATTCATGCCGCAGAAAGAAATTCACCACTGAACTTCTGTCCTCTGTGACAAGGAAATCTGCTCCGGTTGTCCACTTCTCCAGGCGGAATTCGGTTCTGAGTGTCCCATAACTCCTAGTGAATGCGAGATCGATTGAATCTTTCACAAAGACCGATGACTTATCATTATTCACATAGATGTAGACGGCATTTACGTAAAGAGATCCGTCCCACAAAATATTTTCCCAGAGGCGATCAATCCCTGAGCTCGCGATAAAAGAATTGTAACCAAACGCCCGGTCAGATTTTTTCACCATATACTGAGCTGCCTCAAACCGCAGACCGTACTCATTCCAGGTTCCCGCCGCGTCTCCACCGATCATAGTCTGGCGAGGATAGAATGGTTTAATTCTGACCGTAAGAGGAAGAGCAGGATCATTAGCGTCTCCGGTTAAACGATAAGAAAGGATAGATCTCTTTCTCCGGAACTGTCCCAAGGCCAGTGAATAATCCCATCCCTTCACCTGAAGTAACCGGATCCGTCCGGCGAAGTCCTGCGAAGAATTATGATGCTCACTTTCCAATGTGTATTTTAAAGGAACGGTAGCCCCCTGATTCACATCTACTGCCGTTGGAAGAACAGTTCCCCATCGGGAGTCCATGGGATCAATTTTGCCGGTGCCTCCAAAAGGAAGAAGATCCGTCTGGCCATGGGGAACGTAAATCCCCTCAAAGACAATATCCTGATCCGCACCCGGATGGAGTCTCACAGAAACCTGCGTCTGCGAAAGCTCACGAGGAAAGACAGGGTCAGAAAGATCAAAAGATCGAAAGCCATTAGTAGGATTTAATCCATCTGCGGCTCCCCATTTGACGGGGGCCATACCGACAATAAAATCAATCTTATCGGAGGTAAAATCCCCCCATAGTTCGCTCGAGAGTAGATGGTTATTCGCTATCTTTGTCTCGCTCAGGTCCTGGATATTGGTGGTCAAAACGGGTGAAACTTTGAGCCCCAGGTTTTCATGAGAGGCAGAGATTTCAAGCTTAAGAATTCCCTGGCCCATATTATGAGGATAATCATCAGTAGTCGTCAGAAATTCTCCGGCACGCAGTTCGACTTTCCCACCGAGAGTAGACCAATCCACAGCATTTGCCTGAAGGACATTAAAAAGAGCGATGAAGAAAAGCATCAGAAAGTGTAAACGAGATATTCTTGAGCGTCCACATAAGTTATTTCAAGTGTGCCTCACCGTTGTCCGACCGAAACCGTACACTTTTTGGAAAAAGTTTCCCTCGTTAGAAGGTTTCCTAACAAGGCTACAATACTAAAATGATCTGGACCCTCTCTTTATTTTTTGTTCTCCAAGTTTCGGCCGCTCTTCCGGAGGCACAGACCCTTCTTAATAACTGGAAGGATGCGATGTACACTCCCCATGAGGCGTCGAAATTTCGCATGACAATTACGCCCGAAAAAGGCGATCCCATTGTCCGTGAGGCTGATATTTTTTACCGCTCAGAAAATAGAAAAGAAGTGAAGATTCTGATGCGATTTACGTCGCCGGCAAAGATCAAGGGAACTTCGTTTTTGTCCCTCAAAAAAACTCAGGCTGATTCGAGTGACCAGTGGATTTATTTCCCTGCTTATAAAAAGGCGAGACGCCTTTCCTCAAGAAAAAAGGAGGATCCTTTCCTCGATAGCGATTTCAGTAACGGCGATATTTCTTTCGAGTATCACCGCGGCTATACCTTCAAGGTGATCAAGGAAGTAACTATCGGCGGAAAACCCGTTTACGTTCTGGAAGGAATCGCACCGGCCTCTGAGGAAACTCTTTATGGGAAGCAGGTTCTCTACATCGCCAAGAAAGATAATCTGAATCTCAAGAGCGAGTTCTACGACAAAAAAGGTGTTCTGATCAAAGAGTTCATCGTTAAGAAATGGGCCAAATACGGGACCCACTGGGCTATCGATGAGGGGCTCATGAAAAACCTCACCAATAAAAGTGAGACCTCGATTACTTTCATGAGCCGCGACCCTGATACAGTCCCCGCTGATAAAATCTTTACCATGATGAACCTGGAGCGCGGACTGTGAAATTTTTGTTTCTTACTCTCTACTTCCTCGTTTCCTGCGGAAAGAAATCTCCGGCACCTCCGATTATGCAGGACGTTTCCCGATCGGAGATTAAGGTCTCCCCATTGGGTGTTCAGGCAACTCAGAAAGTTTTTGATCTCTACTCAACCGATGGGAAACTCACTCTTTCCCAGATCAAAAATATCGGTAAAAGAATTTCTCCCATAATCTCCGACTATCTGGAGAAACTAAAAATAGAGGAAACTCCCGGAAAAAGATACTCCGCTGTCGATTTCTTCAGTTTCCTTGGGGAATCGAACCGCACTCTTTACTGGTCGCTCACGTATGATCTCCAGACCGAGGCTGGGTGGCGAAAGGTTCTGACGACGGAATTCTATGAAGCTGATCCAGGACTGATCGAAGAAACTCTACGGCGAATGCGGCAGGTTCTGGAATTAATCCAGGCTCCCGGTGGCCAGGATAAATTCCTCGCTTTAGCACTCACTATTGGTGGTGCTTTTAATGTAATCGAAGCCTTCACACCTACTCTAGGCAGTGTCGCCGCTTCCCTTATGAAACAAACCCAGTTCGCTTTCTCGACATCTATTCCTGCTTCAGAGGGTTCGGAAGAATCCGAGAGACTCATGAAGCTTCTCTTAGTGACTCAGTATGCACTGATCGATCAGCAGGATAAAGTTCTCGTGATCGATTTTGACCGGATAGCACGCTGGAACCTCGATGGTGTGAAAAAGATCATGTCGAATCTGTACCCAGGTATCAAGTTCCCGATTATTGAAAAAATCTATCACGACAATGTCCTCGCCGCCCGCTCGAAGGCACAGTCTTCAACCGAAGAAGCCCA
This sequence comes from Pseudomonadota bacterium, assembly GCA_021299675.1. Classification (GTDB taxonomy): domain Bacteria; phylum Bdellovibrionota; class Bacteriovoracia; order Bacteriovoracales; family Bacteriovoracaceae; genus UBA6144. Next base: position 3,987 of record JAJTIF010000213.1, read on the forward strand.
CAAGTATATTCACAAGAAGGCCTGGACTGCTCTGGGGAAATTCTCTGATTCCGATCTCAATTGGAGTGCCTATGAGAGTTACGAGTTCGTGAGCAGCGTCTGCAAGGATCTCACCCCTCGGATTACCGTTCAGGAATGGATTAAGTACTTCGACGAAAAGCTTGCGGCCCTTGATTACACGGACGCAGAATTCTGCAATTCACTTAAGTTGACCCAGACAAAATGAAGACTTCGCAACTTGCACAATTCGGTGCCCGGAAAGACAAGGCTTGGTTTGAAGTATCGGTAACGATCGTCCCCTACTTCCTGGGCTTCGGGTTTTCCGCCTTCCTCTTTGAGCGAAGCTTCGCACTATTCTTCTTCTCGGCGTTCCTCACCACTCTTTTCAGTGTCAGGCTTTTTTCCATCTTCCATGATTGTAGTCATCGAAGTTTTCACCCCAATAAAAATGTTTCCCTCTGGCTCGGGAGACTCTGCGGTTTCTTTTCAGGGTTCAATCCCTACGAGGCCTGGACACGGACGCATCTTTCTCATCACACGAATCTGAACAACCTCGACCTGAAGCTTCCGGGTGACATACTCATCTATACCGTCGAACAATTTCAGGCCCTTTCTCAGCTTAGGAAATTCTTTTACAAAGTTTACCGACATCCAATCTTTCTCATGGGTCTGGGTGGGATTATTTACTTTCTCGTCTACGCCCGTATCCCGTGGCTCTTTCCGAAGAAAGTTCGTAAAAGTATCTGGGCAACAAACGCAGGAGTTTTGATTTTACTTCTCTCTGGCTCCGCTCTTTTCGGCACAAGAAGTTTCCTCGCCACGCAAATTCTAGTTCTCTGGATGAGTACCGTCATCGGAGTCGGGATCTTTTACATCCATCATCAGTTCGAAGACGCCTACTTCAGTCGCGGGGATTCCTGGAAACTTTCCGAGACATCTCTTAAGGGCAGTTCCTACTTTCATTCCCCCCCCATAGTAGAGTGGTTCACCATGAACATTGGTTACCACCACGTTCATCATCTTCATCCCACCATCCCTGGGTACTATCTTCCAGAGGTCACCAAGCTCTGTGAAGAATATTCTCAGAAGAAGGCCCTGGGATTAGGCGACATCCTCACGTGCTTTCGCTTCAAACTTTACTGCGAAAAGACCTCGAGGCTTATTTCATTCCCATAGTTTTTAAATGATTCACATGCGCCGAAAGAGCGCCAATTGCGGTCTCATGAATCTGGTAGCGGACGCCAAACTTCTCGCAGTTCTGTCTAACAATTCCTGAGAGCTTCGGATAATGAACGCTGGCGATCCCTGGAAAAAGGTGATGCTCAATCTGGTAATTAAGTCCTCCCGTGTACCAAGTGAGAAACCAGTTCCGTGGACAAAAATTACTAGTCTGGTGAACCTGTTCTTTTTGGGAAAGAATCCCGTCCACAGCTTGACTCTCAAAAGATGCTCCCTCAGTACAATGAGCGATCTGGATGAGTATTCCCAGAAAGACACCAAGACCTCCCATCACAAAAAAATAAGCCAGAAGGACATGACTAAAGGGTACAAAAAAAGAGGGGAACACAAAGGTAAAAAAGAAAACAATAAATTTGCCCCCCCAGAAAACCATGAAATCAATTCCAGAGGGCCTTATGAACTTTTTCCCCAGAAGCTCGCCTTTAAAATACGTGGCGAAGTCCTGCCAGAGTTGCCAGCGAAAGAGAATCAGGAAATAGAGTAAAGGAAAATAGAATTGTTGGTAGCGATTGAAGGGACGAAGAGGTTGATCAGGAGAGATCCGAAGGAAGGGCGCGGTCTGAACATCCGGGTCATGCGCCAGATGATTGGGACTTCCGTGATGAAGCACATTGTGTTTCCAGCGCCAGACGTAGGAGCTAGCTCCCATGAGATCATAACCGCATCCGGTGACCCGGTTCCAGAAACGAGACCTCGAAAAGGCTCCGTGACAAGAGTCATGGGCAAAGCCGAAACCAATGCCACCCATGGCAAAGATCATGACGAGGCACCAGAGAAATCCAGTACCAAAATTCGACGAATGGAAAACCAGTCCCCAGTAGGAAACGCCCATGAGAGAAAGAAAAATCAAAGGCTTCGTGTGAAGCCAGATATTTCCTTTGATCGATCGATCGTGAACAACGAAGTATGTCATCACTTCACTTCTGAGTGTCTTTGAGAACTCATCTTGGCGACAATCCATCATCCTACTCCAGGGGCAATAATCTCAATTTTCATTGGGATTTAGGGATTACGAAAGAAAATCACGAAGGAGCAATTTTTTCCTGTTACTATTTTAAGAGATCCATTGCATACTAAAACTATGTTTTAAAGGGTGCATTCATGTTAAAGCAGTTCAGAAAGAATAAATCCTATCTCGTTATATCTGAACTTCAGCACCTCCTCCTCATGAGTAGCGCCATCGCTATTTTATCTTTCTGGAATCCCTGGAATTATCAGTCTATTCCGATGCTCATACTTCTCTGTGTACCTCTCATTTTTTCCGGTCCTCTGGGGTACCTTGTGACGGGAGCTCTCGTGTACAAATACTTCTCCCCCCCTTTTCTCCAGGAAAGCACGGCGTTTCTTGTTCTTGGTGGATTTTTTTATGGCCTCGTTCATTCTCAAGTCGTTCACTTCTGTGCTCACTGGCTTCTAAGGCCCAGATGGCTCAATCGCCTCTTGGGTGAGATCCTCTCCATGCAGTTCTTCGGAACTTTCCTCGGATTCACGATCGTTCACCTAGAGCATCACGCCCACGCCGATGATTTATCTCTCGATCCTCATCCGAATCAGGCCGAAGGTTTTTTCAACTATGCCATTAGGCTCCACGGAACAATGGCGCTTAATTTTAAGCGCCTCTACTTTAATCTCCACGGAACAACTCAGGACACCGAACGCCTTTGGAAAACGTACCTTTTCCTTCGCCCAACGAGGCTCTTCTCAAGGGTAATAGTCCTCTTACTGGCTCTGGGCCCCAAAGGGTTCCTCTTCTTTCTTCTTCCGTCGATGCTCTTGAATCACTGGGTCTTTGGCCACCTGAACTATTACTCTCATATTCGGAAACCGGACGGCACAGTAGATATCCAGAACCTCAATCAGAAGACCCTGCACAAGGTTTTAAATTTTTTCACTCTCGGTGCCTATCATCACGCGGATCATCACCGAAGCCCCAATTCTTTTTTCTCTCCCAATCATGAGCAGTAAAGACATAGTCCAGCGCGCCCTTCACAATTCAGGCATTGAAGTCAATGGCCCGCGAGAATTCGACATTCAAGTTCATGACGAGCGGTTTTACAGTCGCGTCCTTCGGCAACGATTCCTGGGCTTAGGCGAATCCTATATGGATGGACAATGGAGTTCTCGAAAACTCGACCTCACCTGTGAACTTCTTTTGAGATCTGGACACTCTCCGGCAAATAAATTAGAGAGTTTGTCGATACTTGCTCTTCAAACGATGATGAATCTTCAGTCAAAGGCGCGCTCACTCATGGTGATAGATCAGCACTATGACATCGGCAATGAGCTGTTTGAGAGAATGCTCGATCCCCGCATGGTCTATACCTGTGCCTACTGGAATAGTGGAGCTAAGAATCTCGCCGAGGCACAAGAAGCAAAACTCGATCTCGTGTGTCGTAAACTGAACCTGAAACCCGGAATGCGGGTTCTGGACATCGGTTGCGGTTTCGGATCTTTCATGAAGTTCGCCTCACAGAACTACGGAGTGAGCTGTGTGGGCTACAGTCTTTCAAAAAAACAAACCGAACTCGGAAAAACTCTCTGTCAGGGTCTAGACGTCGAATTCGTCTTACAAGATTATCGGGAAATCACCGGAAGCTTCGATGCCGTTGCCTCTATCGGTATGTTTGAGGCGGTGGGAAAAAAAAACTTTCGCACTTTCATGGAAGTTTTGAAGTGCTCGATGACTCCGGAAGCGATCTCCGTTCTCCACACCATCGGTACCAACCACAGTATGCCCACCGCCAATCCGTGGTATGATCGCTACATTTTTCCCAACGGTATCATTCCCTCCGCGGTCGATCTGACCCGAGCGATGGATCGACTCGTGCTCATGAACGACTGGCACGCCTTCGGAACAAATTATGACCTCACACTTCTAGCTTGGAACGAAAACTTCCAGAAGTCCTGGAGCAAATTGCAAGAGATCAACCCAGCACTCTACACCACAAGATTTAAACGCATGTGGGAGTTTTATCTCCTGAGTATTGCCGCTGGATTTCGCACGCGCACGATAGACCTGTGGCAGCTCGTGATCACGCATCCCAAACGACCAGTGGCTGACTGGAGACAGTCATGAAAATTGCCATTATCGGTGGTGGAATCGCCGGGATCGCGGCCGCCCATAAACTACATCACTCTCATCAGGTCACCATCTTTGAGGTAGCACCCATGCTCGGGGGTCATGCTCATGGTGTCGAAGTTGAACCTGGAGTTTTTGCCGACACGGGAGTCATCATTTACAATCAGGGATCCTACCCGGAATTCATCGCTCTTTTAAAAGAGCTCGGAACCTATGACTCCAATTTCCGAATGGAGATGTCAATCTCCTTTAACAACATCAGATTCAAACGCGCAATGGCCCTCGGTAAAAAGCCATTCCTTCTCGCGGGTAAACTCTCGCAGCTCATTCACCCACGGAACCTCAGAATTTTTTTTGAGCTCTGGAAGTTTTATAAAAACGGAAAAACCTACCTCAAGGAGGTCCAGGGAAGTGGAATTCGTCTTGAAACATTCATGAATGGGAAAAAGTATTCTCCCTTTTTTCTAGAGGAATTTTTATTTCCTCTGGCGATGGCAATCTGGTCAC
>JAJTIF010000430.1 GCA_021299675.1 Pseudomonadota bacterium
GGTATAATAAGGACTAAGGGTATTAACTCTAACTCAAGTTTTGCTATCAATTGCCCGATAGTTTTGCTTGAGTAAACGTCTTTACAAAGGAGTCTTTGTTGGATCGTCACAAAGATCTTCCAGCAGACTAACCGGCCGCACCTCACCTTGCGACGGTTGTCCCTGGAATCAGGACATCAACAATTCGCGAGGTCGTTATGAAAAACAAAACTGTCACTTACCCACTCACACTCAAACCACTACAGGCCAATGAACCCAAGCCGCTCAAGAGTTTGCGTCCGACGCGCTCCATGAGTGGCATCAAGAGCCTTAGACCGAAGAATCTTCCTATGGTGGCGACTGAAGTTATGGTGAAAAGCCTTAACTAGAACTGACGATCGATCTCAGTGATCGTCTTCTTGCGTGCCTCTTCGAGCGCGGTTATCTGCTTCTCGTGTAGGAGCTTGAGGTAGTCGAGCTTCAGATCAAAACTTCTCTTGATGTATTCCTTGTGGATGCTCACCAACTCACGAAAGCACAACTGCTTGTCACTCTTCTGCCCCGTCGCCTCCGTACACTCCGCACGCTTCAAGTCTAACAGACGCTCGATCTCTAAACTCAAAGGCCTAAAATTCTCATCAAAGTTCTGATCCACTTTCAGCTCTTTCAGCAGACCGACCTGCTGATTGAGATTGGCGGTTGAGGGCACTTCTTGGGCCTGTGCGCTGGTGACAAAAAGTAGGGCTAAAAGAAGCTGAGCCATGAGGAGTCCTTGGAGTCAGGGAAAAGTTTGAGGGACATCATTTCATAAAAAAGATGATGGGGAAAGCCGACCACGTTAGAGTACGAGCCCTGCAGAGATTTAACGAAAATTTGCGCTGGCCCCTGGATGCCATAGGAGCCAGCCTTATCGAGAGAGTCGCCCGAAGCCAGATAATTTTCTAGTAGTGTGTCCGGGATCGCGAGGAATTCAACTTGGGTCTGTGCGACCTCACAAAAATACTCCTGCACTCCCTTGAGACACTTCACTAGCGCCAGCGCCGTGTAGACTTGGTGAGTTTGGCCTGAGAGAAGCTTTAGATGAGAGCGGGCCTCTTGAATGTCTTGAGGCTTACCGAGAATCTGTCCTTGAAAACTCACGGTTGTATCGGAGCAGAGAATCACACCATTGAGATGAGGGTGGCGTTCGGCAATAGCACGAGCTTTTTTGAGAGCAATCTCTTGCACATAAAGTTTTGGATCAAGGGTGCTCGAGGTCTCGTCGACGTCCGGCGCATCAACCTCAAAAGGAATTTTATAATGGGCGAGCAGCTCTCGGCGACGAGGAGAAGCGGAGCCGAGGATCAGTCTAAGTTTAGTATTGTCGTGCATTTTTAATCAGCCATCCGTAGTAGTGGAGATCCGACATGTCGCGTACGGATTCTTGCGAGAAGCTGTGGCGAGTTTTCAAGCTGCGGTAGTAAGCCTCGAGGGATTGAGTGAAGAAGCGTTCGTCGAAGACCGCCTTCGCCGCTTCCTCGGACAAGATTAAACTCTCCGTGAGCTTTTGCACCGAGCGCAGGTTGGTGGTCTCGAGGCGTCGTGAGTAGGACTTAAGAAAATCCAATCGCACCGCGAGCTCTTCCTTCCAAAGTTTCAGGCCCCAGTTGTCGGCGAGCTTCTCCTCATCTTGGAGATCAGTCCAAAGGCTACTCTCTTGGGCCAGCGACAGTTCGCGGGCCAAGAGCAGAGTGGTAGGCCTGCGGTAGGGAATTTCGCTCGAAAGAAGTTGCGGGACGCTGAACTCCAAGGGGTCGCACTGGCGGCCATCCCGGTCCACGCGCATCCACACATCGAGATCGATGTTCTTTTCTTCTTTGTTGACGTACCCGCGGAACATGAAGTGCTGGATGCGGCCACTGGCTTGCTCCCCTTCCTCTTCACTGTTGCGAGAGAAGAGCTTGAAGTAGGAGTCTTCGGCCACACCGTAGTACCAGGAGAAGCTCGTGTTCTTCACGTGCAGCGAACCGTTGGGCGCTACAAAAAGCACTTCACTCTCAATCCCTTTGAGTTTTTGATTATTTTCTTTGATTCTCCGGTTGAGCTCCTCCTGGTGCTCCTTAACGCCGAGATACTCGAGGCTCGTGGTCATGAGGATTTGATTCTTGTCCGCAGCCTTCTGAAAGAGCTGGCGCTGAAACCAAGAAAGGTTCGACTCCTTGAGAAGTAAAGGTAAGAAGAGCGGATCAGTATCAGTGGTGGTGGTGAGCTTCTGCTCTCGCTCCGAGCGGTGGAGCCAGTGAACATAGCCCTGGTTCAGGCGCAGGTTATGGAAAACTTTTTTAGCTTGAAAGTTAATTTCCAGAAACCCCAGCGCAGACTCTGGTGCCAGGCGCACGAGACTCCCGTCTAGAAGATAGGCCCACAGGTAGGAGTTTTTGTCGGTGTGGATCTCGTCACCTTCATAGACCCGTGAGCCGTAGCGCACGGAGTGGGGCTTGGCGCCTCGGAAAAGTTTACAGCTGCCGATGCAGCTGAACACCCGACCCATGAGTTCTGGGCGCGCACTTATTCTCTGACGGATGCGCCAGCCGGGCTGCTCGTCTTTGAGCTGTCGCTCGGTCATCCATTTTTCGATACTTAAAAAATCTTTGGGGTCTTCCTGCCAGTTGATGAGGCTGTTGGTTTGTTGGCGGACAAGGTTACGGTCAAAATCAGTGCGCTCAATGTCAGCCTTCCATTCCTGGGCATAGATCTTCCCAGTAATCGCAGCGCACAAAATTATCCCCAGCATCCATGCATTTTTCATAGCACTTTCATTCTAGCATAGAGCTCTGGCTTTTGTTACTCTAGCCCCAGTAAAACGGCAAAAGGATAGGGCAATGAGCGAGCAAAACAATCAAGAACAATTCTCCTTCGTGGAAAACGAAAAATCAGTCCTGAAATTCTGGCAGGAGAAGAAAATTTTTAAGCGCTCGCTCGAGCAAACAAAAGCCCGCGCCCCCTATATTTTCTACGACGGTCCCCCCTTCGCCACTGGCCTTCCTCACCACGGCCACATCGTGGCTTCCACACTTAAAGATGTGGTGCCTCGCTACTTCACGATGAAAGGCTACTACGTAGACCGCCGCTTCGGCTGGGACTGCCACGGGTTGCCGATTGAACAAGAGATCGATAAAAAATTTGGCATGTCCGCCGCCGACTACGTTGCTCAGCACGGGATCGCCTCGTACAACAAAGAGTGCCGCGGGATCGTCGACCGCTACGTATCGGAATGGGAAAAAACCATCGGCCGCTTGGGTCGCTGGGTGGATTTTGAAAACGATTATAAAACCATGGACCTCTCTTTCATGGAGAGCGTGTGGTGGGTGTTCAAATCAATCTGGGACAAGGGTCTCATCTATCAAGGTAACAAAATCGTCCCCTACTCGCCGGCGCTGCAAACAGCTCTCTCGAACTTCGAGGCGACACAGAACTACCAAGACATCCAAGACCCCGCGGTTACGGTGATGTTTAAATCTCTCTCCGAAGAGAACACCTTTTATCTGGCATGGACCACCACTCCCTGGACGCTGCCTTCGAACCTGGGCCTGTGTGTGCACCCCGAGGTCGACTACGTGAAGTTTCACGACGAAGAGAAAAACATTTTCTACGTGATGGCCGAGGCGCGCGTAGAAGCCTACAAGAAACAGCTCAAAGGAAAAGTGGTTGAGACCTTTAAGGGCGCCACACTCAAAGGCAAAAAATACCAGCCTCTCTTTCCTTACTTCAATCATCTCCAAAAAGATGGCTACTTCGTGATCCTCAATGATGAATACGTCACGACGACCGATGGTACCGGTATCGTTCATCAGGCTCCAGCTTTCGGTGAAGATGACATGCGCGTGATGAAAGCCGCAGGCCTAAAAGAAGTCGTCTGTCCGATGAACAACGCCGGTGAGTTCACTTCTGAAGTCACAGACTTCAAGGGTCAAAGCTTCAAGGACGCGGACAAAGACATCATCAAGATGCTCAAAGATCTTGGACTCATGTTTTATCAAGCGGTCCTCGTGCACAGCTACCCCATGTGCTACCGCACGGATAAACCTCTCATGTACCGGGCCATGCCCCAGTGGTATCTCGCCGTGGAAGAGATCAAAGATAAAATGCTTAAGGCCAATGAGCAGATCAACTGGGTGCCGGCTCACATCAAAGAGGGCCGCTTCGGGAAGTGGCTTGAGAACGCCCGCGACTGGGCGATCTCACGCAACCGCTACTGGGGGACTCCGCTGCCCATCTGGCACAACGAGAGCAATGGAAAATTTATCTGCGTCGGCAGCATCAGTGAACTCGAGAAGCTATCTGGAAAAAAGATCACTGATCTCCACCGCGAGTTTGTCGATGACATCAGTTTTAAACTCACGGGTGAAGAGGGTGTATACAAGCGCATCCCTGAAGTTCTCGACTGCTGGTTCGAATCCGGCTCCATGCCCTACGCGCAACTGCACTATCCCTTCGAGAACAAAGAGATCTTCGAGAAAGGTTTTCCAGCGGAGTTCATCGCCGAAGGCCTGGATCAAACTCGCGGCTGGTTCTACACCTTAACCGTGCTCTCCGCCGCGCTCTTTGATAAACCGGCTTTTAATAACGTAATCGTGAATGGTCTCGTGCTCGCGGAAGATGGCCGCAAGATGAGTAAGCGTCTGAAGAACTATACCCAGCCCGACATCCTCATGGAGTCCCATGGTGCCGATGCGCTTCGTTTATATCTGATCAACTCTGGACTAGTACGCGGTGAAGAGCTGCGCTTCAGCGACGAGGGCGTGAAAGAGATGACTCGTCGAGTGCTCCTGCCCTGGTACAACAGCTTCAAGTTCTTCAAGACCTACGCGGACGCCGATGGATGGGATGCACAAAAACACTCAGCGAAGTCGACCAACATCTTGGACCAGTGGATTCTCTCGAAGCTCCAGACATTGATCACTCAGGTGAACAGTGAGATGCAGGCCTATCGCCTCTACAATGTGATCCCTCCACTTTTCTCCTTTATCGAAGACCTCACCAACTGGTACATCCGTTTGAACCGCAGACGCTTTTGGGAAGAGGGACTGGAGGACGACAAGAAGGCCGCGTACACGACTCTTCATCTCACGCTTACGACACTCTCGAAACTCATGGCGCCTTTTGCACCTTTCTTGAGCGAGTCAACCTTCAAGGAACTCACAGGACTTGAGTCCGTACACCTCGAGAGTTATCCAGAAGCAGAACGAAGTCTCATGAACCCCACTCTCGAAGAGGCCGTGGATAAGATGCAGCAAGTGATCCTCTTGGGGAGACAAAAGCGCATCCAAGAAAACGTGAAAGTAAAAACCCCTCTGCGCCGCCTGGACGTTATTCACCAAGACCAGACTCTGCTCAAAGAGATGAGTAAGCTCGAAGAGTTCATCAAGGGTGCCAAAACCGCCCGGCATGACGACGAGGGCATCGCTTTCGCGCAAAAAAAACAGTTTCCGGGTGAAGAAGTACCTGAAATA
>JAJTIF010000228.1 GCA_021299675.1 Pseudomonadota bacterium
CAAGAAACTCCAGCGTCTCACGCCCGAAGGTTCCGTTACCCACGCAAATGTGCTCAATTTTGAAAGCTTCAATCATCTTGGTGATGATCTCTGAGGATCCCTTCACATCGTTGCGCGGCTGGAAGGGATAGATCACGTGATCACCCACAAATTTTCCGGTGCTATCGATGATCACCACTTTACATCCGGTCCGCACGCCTGGGTCGATGCCTAACACCGCTTTAGACCCGAGGTAAGGTTGCAGGAGCAAGTCCTTCAGGTTCACGCCGAAGATGTTGATAGCGGCCGTATCGGCGGCTTTCTTGAGATCGTTTTTCAGTTCCAGATCGAGCGAGGGAAGGATCGCCTGATCGTAAGCTTTTTTGGCACACACTTTTAAATGTTCATAGGCCCCGAGCTTCGTTCCCGTTTTGAAGAAGTGTGACTCGATCATCTGGTAGGCGATCTCCGGGACGATAGTGATGTCGACCTTGAGGATTTTGTTCATCATACCGCGACGGAGGGCGAGGTAGCGGTGACTGGCCTTGGCCTCTTTGATTTTCGAGACGGGTTCGGAGAATTCAAAAAAGTCTTGGTACTTGGTGTAGTCTTCAATTTTTTCTGCGTCTTTGCGCTTCGAGCTCACGATCAGGCCCGTGCTCCAGAATTCCTGGCGGATGCGCTCTTTTAGGGTGAGTTCATGGGAGAACTGCTCGATCAAAATGTCGGAGGCTGCGGCCATGGCCTCATTGATGTCTTTAAGTTTTCCTTCCGACTTTTTGACGATCTCTTCGAGCTGCGGCTTATAACTTTCGAGACCAGCAGAGCTGGTCAAAAGTGATTGAGCTATGGGCTCCAGACCCAGCTCCTTGGCGATCATGGCCTTGGTTTTTTTCTTGGATTTGTAAGGAGAGTAGATGTCTTCGAGCTGGTTGAGGGTCGTGGCGGTTTTGATTTGTTTTTGCAACTCCGGCGTCATGGCCTCCATCTTTGTGATGGCATCCATGATGAACACGCGACGCTTTTCAATTTCAATGTGCTCTTCATAGGACTCTTGGATGGCGTGGATCTGCTCTTCATCGAGAGCGCCGGTGGTTTCTTTGCGGTAACGGGCGATGAAGGGAACGGTACACGATTCACTGAAAATCAGTTGGGCCACGGCCAAAACTTTTTGGGGGGGCAGTTGTAATTTTTGAGTGGTGTAGACAATGGCGCTATGGTCAAGTGACATATTTCTCTCCTTAAAATACGAAGAAAAAGTCTACTGATCCCCCCGTGCCAATGGCAAGCGGATATGAGAGAATGTCAGAGTAAAGAGACCCGAATTAAATAAGTGAGATTTAAATGTCCCAAAGCGTGGCCGTGATAGGGGCCGGAGTTGCAGCCACCAGTGTCATTCACTGGCTTAAAATCCTGCGTCCGCTTGACAGAATTGTGCAATTTTCCTCGGAAAATCTGGCTCCTGCAGCTTCTTATAAATCCACGGCGGTCGCCGCTCTGAGAGGAACACGCACCGGACTTTCGGCATTGGGAGACGAGCTGTGTGAGCATTGGGAGTTTAGCGATCAATTCTACCAACAAGGTAAGCACGCCGGTGTGGTGGAGAGTGTGCTCGAGACATGGTTGAGTGACGACAAAGAGCTTCGTCGCTTCGCTCACGTGCCTGAGGCCAGTGCGAGTTTGCTGCCTGCGCGTCTGCAGCCACGAAGGGTGGTGCGGGAAAAATGTTGGATGATTGACCCGCAGGTTTTTCTCGCCTCTTTTGATCGATCTCACGAGCAGCACTCGTCTTTGGTCACGGGCCTTCAGCGCACGCCCCAAAATTGGTTGGTGAAAACTCAGCAAGGGGAGTGGGAGTTTACGAAAGTGATTCTCTGCACGGGCGTGTGGCAACGTTGGCTCAAGGGCCTAGTGCCTGCAGATGAACTGGCGACACTTGTGCCCAGCCAGGGGAGCTACTTCGAGTGGCGGGGATTTTCTTTTGAGGAGAAAAGTTTTGCCTTGAGTTTTCAAGGGGTCAATCTGCATTATCGTCACGACATTCAGACCCTGCAGCTGGGGGCCACAACGATAAAAAATAATGATTCTTTCTCTCCCGCTCACGACGCGCTCGCAGAGATCAGAAAAACCTTCGAGGAACACTGCGAGCTGAATTTAGATTTTTCCCAGGCCCAGATCCAGACGGGCATTCGTTCGATCCTTAAAAGTCGCAGGCCCTATGCAGGTCAGCTGGCCCCAGGCCTCTTTGCTCTTAATGGGCTGTATAAAAATGGCTGGATCTCCGCCTGGCCCTTAGCTAAAAAGCTTTGCTCCACTTTCGAATAAATTCTTGCTCACAGCTTGTGACTGAGTCTCTCTCAAGCTCTCGCACCTCTGTGCGCGAGGTCGAGAGGCGCGAATCGTTTTGACTATCAGGCCAGGACAAGTTTGAGTCCTGTTTTGCGTTGAGCTGCAAGTGAATCATTTTTGTCACCAGACTGATGGATGGCTGCAATAGTCCCGGCGTTTTTTTGAGGCAGGCCTCAGAAGGCACATGGATGAAGCCAAACATCTGCATAGGATTTTTAAAACTGTATTGGTAGGCGAGGTGGTTACAGACAAAGGTATCGGGGTTGGTGGAGATCATAGTGATCTTTTTTTCTTCAGCACTCAGACCACACCACATGGCGGAGTAGTTGAGGCGCAGACCAAGTTCAGAGGGACCACGGGGATCGATGCTTTGTCTTCTGCGAGAAACACCATCGTTATCAGGGCCTCGATCATGATTGCGGTTGAAAGTTCTTGTCTCCCACTTCACGTTACAAAGTCCCGCACCCAGCGACACAACCAGATCAGCTTCACCAAATTCGGCCAGACATTTTTCCAGTGCTGGTAGCGAGCGCTGATAGCTCGTGGGCAGCAGGCAAGCGTGCGAGTCGATGCCTTGTGCTTTTAAGTTATTCACTACTGCCTGAGCGATCTCCCATGATGGATTACTGCCAGCGCGACCAAAAGGATCAAAGCCACTTACGAGCACCCGAGGAGCTGCGAGAGCGGTGTAAGAGAACATTAAAAATGTTGCGATGCGTATTAGTTTTGCCACGCAGCAAATATCGTTAAGTTGCTAAAATCTGACAACTCCTTAGGTAAATTTTACCACGCCTATTCTTCAAGTCAGCTCATGTCAAAATGTAAGAAACCACTTGCTGAGCCCAACAGGCTCAAAGGATGACTAGTATGTTAAAAAGCCTTTTAACACTCTCTCTCTTAGCGCTGGCAGCTCACGCTCAGTCGCAAAGCCCCTTTCAGCATACCGGTGAACTCCTCTACAAACTCCGCCAAGACCGTCCCGCCGACATCTCGGTGCTGAATTCTTTTGGGATTACACCCTCGCGTTCAACCTCTTGGTTGCCAGTACAGCTCTTAAGACCTGCTCTAGGAGTGGATCTGTTTAAGCTTAGAGAGTCGATGCTCAAGTCTCAAGCTTTTGAGTATGTGGTGTTTAATACAGTAGAAACGGAACCCGAAGAAGACGAGGCGACCAGTGTAGACCTCAACAATCAGTGGCACCACGATGCGATCCAGAGTGCCGAGAGCTGGGATTATCAGGTTGGCTCCGGTGACGTTGTCGCGGCCGTGTGTGATTCAGGCATTCAGGCCAATCACGAAGACCTCCAAGGCCGCGTGCTGCCGGGTTGGAATCTCGTAGGTAATAACAGCGAAGCGACCACTTCCACTAATCACGGCACGCATGTGGCAGGCCTGATCGGTGCTACCTTAAATGAAGTCGGTGTGGCGGGTGTGGCCCCGAATATTAAACTTCTTCCATTGAGAATTTCTGATACCAATGGTTCCACCAACATGAAGCGCATCACGGACTGTATCATGCTCGCCGCTGATCGCGGGGCTAAAGTGGTGAATGTGAGTTTCACGGGAGTGGAGTCGGCGGCCGTGGCTGCGGCCGGAAAGTATGCCCATCAGAAGGGAACACTGGTGGTTTACTCCGCTGGAAACCACGGAAAACTCAGAAGCGAAACCAGTTACCCAAAATCACCCTTCGTGGTGGCCGTGGGTGGTACAAATAAAACTGATAAGCGTTGGACGTGGAGAAAGTTTTTGAGAAGTGGCGGTTCAAACTACGGGGCTTTCGTTGATATTTCAGCTCCGGGGCTCGATCTCACTTCAACCGCTGTTTACAACGTAACTAATCCTCAAGCCGTCAAATACAGAACAGGTAGTGGTACCTCGTACTCTGCTCCCATTGTCTCAGGCGTGGCCGCACTGATTTATTCAGTGAACCCACGATTTACTCCCCAAGATGTCGAGAACATTCTTTTGGAGTCTGCTGATAAGATTGGTGTGTCGGGACTAGGTGCAGGCCGTGTGAATGCTCTTAAAGCTGTGCGCATGGCAATCCAACGCGCACAGTAGAGCTCACTTATTTTGAGAGTTCGAAGAGCTTGTTCACAATCACGGCCAGGGGTTGAGCGTTTTTAGCAGCTTCGATCCCAAGACCTGCCAGGGTTGGGCTGAGAGGGCGGGTGTGATCAAAACTCAAGCTCGAGCGACGCTCCACACTGGATACCGGTAAGCTTGAACTCTTCGGGGCCCACATGAAATCCGGGCGGCCCTTACTCAGCCACTCTCCACCGATCACTTGCCCGCGACCATCGAGTTCCAACTCATAGCTCCACTCTTTTTCTAGAATTTTATCAAACTCCAGCGAGTCAAAAGCATTGATTCCTCCGTCACGCATATCCATGAATTTAACTTTCGCTTTCACCGCCACGATCCAGCGTGTGCCTTCGGCGCGCTTGTGTTCACGCAGCTCACGCTCATTTCCAATCAATTCCACACGAGCACTCTTCCAGTCACTTGCC
>JAJTIF010000217.1 GCA_021299675.1 Pseudomonadota bacterium
ATGCATAAAAAGATTCTCAATTGGATCTATGATCTCGGAAAACTCGATGCGACTGATGAGCTACGCCAAGGGCGCGCCCAGGTGTTCGATGGTCTTTCTCGTTACAAAGAAATGATGTGGAAGCTTCCTGGGAAGGTTTTCGAGCCCGGAATCCCCTTGGGTTTACCAGTCCACTTTATTTACGGCGAGAAAGATCCTTTCTTATTGAAGCCCACTGAGAAGGAAGCCCTCCGATTCTTCGACAACATCCACATGCATCCCATGAACGCTGGTCACTGGCCCATGCGCACGCACCCAAACGAGTTGAATGCAATCTTGAGTGGGATCATTGAGAGAAAGGCATGAGCGAAGCCGTCGCCATAACCGGAGTGCTCGGTGGCATCGGCCTTGCCCTCGCTCGAGAGTTTCAGTCTCGGGGCTACCAGGTCATCGGCCTGGACTTGCGCGAAGAGTGTGAGCATGAGTTCGCGTATTTCCAGCTCGACGTCACTGATCGCGTTGAGTGTGAGAAGACGTTTCAGCAGATTCGCACGCACTACCCGAAGCTGCGCTACTGGATTAATAACGCCGGTATCGCTCACCTCGCGCCCTTCCTCGATTCGTCGGTGGAATCTTTTGATAAAGTCATGGCGGTGAATTTTACAGCTGCTGTGTTTTCCACCCACTACTGGCTCACGCATTTTAAGGCCTACGGTGGCGTGGTGGTGAATATCTCTTCAGCTGCAGGCTTCATTCCCAATGGGGACATGTCATCCTATGTGGCCAGTAAGCATGCCTTGGTGGGCTTCACTCGTGCCGTGCAGATGGAGCTCGACTTCCAGCAGTCTCTCGCAAGCACCTGCCTTGTGACTCCTGGCTTCGTCAAAACGGAGATCATGCAGGTGGGATCCAAGTATGGGCTTCCGACCAAACTCTCGAGTTTTGCGACTCCACCAGAAAAGTGTGCTCGTGAAATCGTGGAGGGAGTACTCAAGGGCGAGAAGGAAATCGTCCCCACAGTCTCTGGAAAAGTGATGACGAGCCTCTACCACTACATGCCATTTGGCTCCAAGCTTTCGGGGTTGGTGTACAAAGCCTCTAAGAAGCTGCGCTAGTTTTACTCCAGATCAAAAAATAGAAACTCAGATGGGCTTAAAACTTTGAGCTGCGGATGCTCGATTTCAGAGAGCGCGATGGCATCTCCTGCCAAGAGCTTTTCTCCTTTGATCTCGACTTCACCTTTCACCACTTGAAGCCACCCATGTCGGGATAGAGCGAGAGGGAGCGTGATTTCTTGTGGAGCAAGCCAGCCCACATAAAGCGAAGCGTTCTGAAAAATCTGCACCGAATCGTCGCTCCCATCTTGGGAGAGAACTTTCACAAGCCTATTCTCCGCGAACTTTTCTTTGAAGTTCTTTTGTCCGTAGCGCGTCGGCAATGCTTCCTTGGGAGGAATGATCCAGATCTGCAAGAGCTCCGCTTCAAGGTCTGTGTTCGCATTGAACTCGGAGTGAGTGATGCCAGTCCCGGCACTCATGTACTGGACTTCTCCGCGCTCGATCTTTGCCTGATGGCCCATAGAGTCCCGGTGAGCGAGTGTTCCGCGGATCATGTAGGTGATGATCTCCATGTCACGATGGGGGTGAGTGGGAAACCCAGTTCCCCCGAGGATCACGTCTTGATTGATCACGCGCAGGGAGCGAAAGCCCATAAACTTGGGATGGTAGTAACTCGCAAAGGAGAAGGTGTGGTAAGAGTCCAGCCAGCCGTGCTGGGCGTGACCTCGATCTTGTGATCGGCGAATTTGAATCATGATCTCTCTCCTTTGTAGCTCTTAGTTTAGGGCTTTTGGGGTATGAGAGGAAGTCGCAACAATCGAGAATCATTGTTGCTTTTTTTGAAACAGTATTACTGGGCGCGCTCGGCACTCACAGAGGCTTCTCCCTCACTGTCGAAG
Organism: Pseudomonadota bacterium; assembly: GCA_021299675.1. Lineage (GTDB taxonomy): Bacteria > Bdellovibrionota > Bacteriovoracia > Bacteriovoracales > Bacteriovoracaceae > UBA6144. Next base: position 1,937 of record JAJTIF010000217.1, read on the forward strand.
TGCACACGGTAGAGGATGGGGTTGCAGCAAACTTCGCAGTCAATCACCGTCTCCTGGCGACGGCCATCGTCCGGATAGAATTCTTGCCAGATCATCTCGCCGCAAAAAGGGCACATCACTTGAAAATCAGTTTCCATTTGATCAGTGTAGCACTTGAAAATCGGGTGGGAAGTTCTCAGAAACTTAGACGCAGGTAATTTTTACAGTTTTTGATGAGTTGGATTTTAGCTGTGCTAGGATTTCTAAAAGGATTGCTATGAAAACATTGATTTTGCCACTACTGATTTTTATGAGTTTCGGTGCATTTTCTGCAGAAAGGTTTTGCTCGTCGCAAGGCGGTTACTCCTTTCTTGAAAAGAATCCTGAAGGTGGAGTCATTCTTCATTTAAAGAAAAGCGATGTGAAGTATCGCTTGGTAAGTGGTGCTTACCCGACAGGTATTATTGAAGGCGAGAGATATCTGGAACTCGTCAATTACCCCTCAGTCAAGCAGATGCTTTCGGGAGATAAGCTTGTTTCAGGTACGGGGTATTCATTTTTTGGTACCAGCCGAACTGTAAACGCTCGACTAAAAGTCATGACATACCTTTCTCATAAGTCTCAAAGAATTATGGTTATTACCAGTGACGAGTCTTTGATATTTGCTGGTTCTAATAAGCTTTGCCGGTAGGGCTTACAAAAACAGAAATTTTTTCTCCGTTGTAGATAGCTTCATTGGTCAGATTGAATTCAAACTTCGCTGCAAGTTTTATGGAGGCAGTGTTCTTTGCATCGATCATACACCAATAGGGCTGAGGTCCCACGCGCTCATTATTCCATCGCAAAATAGCCTCGAGGGCTTCGTTGGCAAAACCTTTGCCGTGGAATTCGGGATGGATCACCCAGCCCGCTTCATAGGGGAGATTAGGGCTTGGGGTGAGATCTCTCTGAAAATCTGCCAAACCCATCTCTCCGATCGGCGTGCCAGAAATTTTCTCTTCCACTAGAAAATAGCCGTAGCCTCGAATCTGCCAGTGACCGAGGTAATTATAGAGTCGACCCCAGCTCTGATGAACACTGGAGGGTTTTTTGGAGATGTATTGGTACACTCTTGGCTGGTTCCAGAGAGCATGGGAGAACTCAAAGTCTTCAAGTTTGTGGAGTCTAAGTTTGAGGCGAGAGGTTTCTATCATCTTTTGGTGACCATAAAAAAAGCCGGCTCA
>JAJTIF010000288.1 GCA_021299675.1 Pseudomonadota bacterium
ATAACGAGGGCAAAACCATCTGTTGTGATTGAAGGGTGACGAGCAAGTCCACCGAACATGTTAACTTGGTAAGTGCTGCCCGAGCGCTGAGCGCTTGCGTTTACGGTGCCGTCATCCCACTTACGAGCGATTGACAGTTTTCCGCCGAGGTTAGCGATAACCGGAGCGTAGATAGCCTCGTACTTGTCGATTTCAGCGTTAAACTGCTCTTGAGTTAAGCCGCCAGCGTTTTTGTCATCAACGGAGATGTACATGTCGTTTTCAGGAAGAAAGCCACCTGTTCCGTCTTCGAGGCAAGCGAAGACATTCAGGCTCATTACTAGGGCAAGAATCATCATTGATATTTTGGTCATAAGACCCTCCTTAAGATTGTCCATAATCTTGTAAAATAAAATTGAATGATAATTGTTAGGGAATTGTCAGGACAAAAAGTGATCTGTAACGAATTGATAGAATTATTTGTGAAAAATGAGATTGAGTGTATTGCTCAGTTTCTCGTCTGTAGCTCGAGAATGTAGTCGTCTTTGATTTGTGGATTTATTTCAAGCTCTTGAATTTTAATTATTAGCCGATCAATCTCCTCGGGAGCGAGAGACCTGTAGCCGCTGTTTTCATACCAGGCATTGCCCCACTGTTTATTGGGAAGTTTGATGGGGGAGTGGCTCCCCATTTTTACAGCAAGCCAAAAGATTTTCGCGATTCGAGGGCCTGCTTTGGTCTCCATACACCGGCGCAAACTAAGGTCTGCTTCAACACGCTCTTCTTTCGTACCGCCTCCCCACAACTTCAGGTCATGAGCGACACAACAATCCCTCCACTTGGTTCTCTCGCGAAAGGTTCCATCAGGAGACATGGTGCAGCCATCGGACTCAAAGGGTCTTAGCTCTAAGGCGTATCCAGATAAACTTGAAAGAAGAATAAAAATGAAAGCCATGGTTTATTATAAGAGATTTAGGCTCAATACAGGAAAAAAATGCTTTTTTTTTGTAAGAAGTATATCATTTTTAGAGGTACTTTTGCCTTCGTGACCAAATGACTCAGCAAGGTGATCTATGAAAGAAGTAATTATGTTTGGCTCTCCCCTGGTTCGATACGAAGTGGATATGAGTATGGTGGATGAGTTAAATCGAGTTTCGGATTTTATTCTGAAGAACGGCGTTATCCCCCCCAAATACGATTACACTCAATTGTTGGCGAGTGCGATTGATCTTGAGTACAAAATTCCTTTTGAGCTGATTGAAGAGGTAAAGACACAACTCGAAGCTTATGCTCTCGATTTCCATAATAATTTTTGTGACAAAGTGTTTAACAGTCCAACGGCGAAAACTAGAATGTTGTCATGCTGGGGAGTTTCTCAGCGTCCAGGCGAATGGAACTACTTGCACCGGCACACGAGTCAAATCTCCGGGGTTATGTATCTCAAGGTACCAAGTGATATGACTGTTGGGGTCAAACCTGGGAGTGGAAAATCGAAAAATGCGGGATCTATATGTTTTACCGAAGGTGGAGGAAGTCATTATAAACGTAGTATGACTACGCGACAGCCCAAGGTCGGTGATCTTTATATTTTCCCTTCAGATCTTTTGCATACGGTTTATCCCTTTTTTGGAACTGAGGAGAGAAGATCATTTTCTTTTAATTTTGCGGTAGATTTGTAAGTGCTAGGAATTAGCTGAGGCTGGGCTCTTTCCAAAATCTTAAAAATAATGATCTACTTACTTAATCTCTTGATTAAGGCCATACCGTGAAACTTTTAATTGCCCTCAGTCTTCTTTTCTTTCAGACAGAAATATTCGCTCAAAGCTTTGAAAAAAACTTAGTTCTCCCGACTCACGATGGACTCAGTCTCAGTGGTAACGTGTGGCTGGGAAAAGCCCGAGCGAGCGAAAAGCTTCCTGCCATTATTTTTATTAACAGCTGGTCCCTTGATGAGTATGAGTATCTGGCGCTGGCCCGCAAGTTCTCACAGCAGGGGTATAATGTTCTCTCCTATTCTGCTCGTGGGTGGGGAAAGTCAGAGGGTGAGGTTGGTGTCGCGGGCCCAGATGATGTCCGTGATGTGAGTTCAGTGATTGATTGGCTTCTCGCTCACACCAATACGGATCCAAATCGGATCGCTTTGTCTGGTATCTCTTATGGAGCAGGACTTTCGCTTCTGGCCACTGCCTCTGATTCACGAATCAAAGCGGTCGCTGCCCTGAGTGGATGGGCAGACATGACTCATTCTCTGTTGCCGGGTGGGGCGGCCAATGAACTATGGGCGAAAATTCTGCTTGGGATCGGGCGCTACTCAGGCAATCTTCCGCCTTACTTGAACGACTACATCGAAGATCTGCTCGATTATAAAAATCTGCCGCGTCTGAAGAAGTGGACTCAAGTCCGCTCTCCCGCTCATTACATTGCTGCCACCAATGGCCATGGCCCTGCGATTTTGCTGATCAATAACTGGAACGACAGTCTCTTTAATCCCTCCGCTTTGAAAGATTACTTCGAGCAGCTCACGGGACCCAAGCGTCTTATCTTAAAAGAGGGGATTCATGGAACCGGGGAGGCGACGGGCTTGCTTGGCTTCACCAACGAGTCGTGGGATGAGGTTTTCAGTTGGTTTCAAGTTCACGTGAAAGCCAAGAGATCTTCCGGGTCTTCGCCGGGTGCCTTGGTTAAATTCCAAATCCGTGGGACCAGCGAAGTCGTTTCATATTTTACTTGGCCACACCCCAGTCTGTCGGTTCAGGAGTTTAAGTTACTTGAAAAAAATCAAGAGCAGACTCTGATCGATGGTGTTGACTCACCTGCCTCTACAGGTATTCCCGTCATTGGGTCTTTTCTCGATTCACATACCCCCATAGATGTCGGGTTTTGGTGGGGATTGACTGGTCTATCTAACGCATTTAATTTCCAAACACCTCGGTTGTTGCAGCCCCTGAAGATTAGAGGAGATGCAAAAGTTACTCTCAACTTATCCTCGTCGATTTCCCATCAAAATCTCTATGTGTATTTATATGAGGTTTCGCCTTTGGGTTACGCCCGTCTCATCACACATGGGCCCCATCGCTATAAAGTCGGGAGAGCAAAGTTTCAGCAGCAAGAGGTGCGGCTTTTTACCACGGCCTATGATGTGACTGCGGGGTCACGCCTGGCGCTGATGATTGATACGAGTGACCCCACCTATGCTGATACCAAAACCGATGCAAACGTTTTAATCTGGCGTGATAGTGAGAAAGTGGAAAGTGTGTTGAAGTTGCCAATTGAGAGGTAGGAAAATTGAATAGTGGCTCTCCCGAGATTCTAAAACGGATACTCTAACCCACAAATTCATTCAACATCGGAGAGCCGCCCTTTCATGATCACTTTTTTCTCAAATCGTTGGCTCATCTATAGATTTTTTTGGGTAAACTATTTAGTTTATCATTGTTTTTTTTCAACATCTACCTTCCTACCCCTGTCCTATCGATTAGTGATTCTAATTACAGGTGTTCTATCACTGCTTTTTCATAAGAGTGACGTCCATCAGTATGGGTTGATGCTTCATAAGACTATTTTTATTGCCCTAAGTTTTTATCCTTTCGCTTTCGATAATCGAACCATCCTGGCGGTTTTTGAATCCATTGTCATAATTTTTATAATTGCACGAAAAAAATCTTACGCAAGTGTCGATCAGTCACATCTGCTGCTTATGGGGTTAGCTTTTTTCTTTGCAGGATTTCACAAATTAAATACAGAGCATTTGTTTTCATCTGGAAGTTGTAGCTATAGTTTTTTTGAATCTCTCTTCGGACGGGTGGAGAGCGCATCATGGATGCACCTTTTTCCCATCTGGACAGCACCGTCTTTAGTGATCGCCCTTGAGATTCTGGTTCCTCTTTTAATCTTCTTACGTGCTCACTCTCTTGCACTAATTTTTGTCAGTGTGTTTCAAGTCAGTATTACCCTCTTGGGATTCAGCCAGTTCTCTGCTCTCATCTGGGTACTTGCCCTGCCTCTTTATTTTAACTGTCAGAAGGAATTTCTTAAAATGACTCTGGCCATGATGTGGCTTGCCGCAGGAGCCTTTCTTATTCAAGAAGGGACTTACGGTGATGGTTTTGCCACTTTGGGCTGCGGAGTTTTCCTTGTCATACTTTCTTATATTAAGTTCTCTCCTCTTGTGATGAAAGAGACAACTGACAAAACGCTGGTGATGATTTTAGCAGTGTTTGTCCTCAATTGTTTCTCAATCTATCTGGGTTACAAGAACCAGGGCACTATGAGCATGTACAGTAATCTCAAAATTATGCCTGAAGGTAATAATCATATTTTGATGCCGGATTTTTTGAGAATATCAGATAACTTGGTGGATACAGTGAAACTCATTTCCTCAGATCAGTCGGTTCATCAGTATGCACTGAAAAATGAGGGAGAGTTGCCCTTAAAACTTTTTAAGTCGGGCTATCGATACTGGCTGGGCAAAAACATCATTCCGCAGATCACTTATGTTTATCAAGGACAACAGTTCTCACTAAAAAGTCGTGTTGAAATGGAAGATTTTATCAAGGACTTGTCCTGGTGGGATTATCATTTCCTCACACTCGCTTTAGTCTACCCACATACAAAAGCCTGTCATTGGTAGGCTCCCAAAATGAGATACCTGTCTTGATTGAAGATTTTAGTTTGATATGAAGATGGTGGCTCCCCCGAGACTCGAACTCGGACACCCTTGCGAGCGGTGGATTTTGAATCCACTACGTCTACCATTCCGTCAGGAAGCCACAGGGTTAGAATAATCAGACTTTGCAGTGAGTCAAGTCAACGCAAACGAATGAGTTCTAGCGTTTCTTTGATTCCAAAACGCATAAAATCTTCGCCCAGGTGTTTCTTTAGCTGCTGATTGTCGATGAGACAGGAAAATTTCAAGTAATCAATCAGGTAATCAGGGACATCAATGTTCGCTAGCTTGAGCACCTCGTTCAGGCCCCCGGCCATGATCATGGGAAAGGGAATGCCCTTTGAGCCCACGATGTCGAGGGCTTCGCGAAGGGCGATGAACTCATTACCGGCAACGTTGTAGGTTCCGGTTGGAAGGTCGAGTAAAGAGCGCATCAGGACTTGGGCCATATCGAATTCATGGATGAATTGAAAGAAGGGGTTGTAGTCAATGGGTCGCAGGGCCATAGAGCTTGTGAGAAAGCGGCTCATGGTATTTAGGATCTGTGTCCCAATAATATTGCAGGGCCTGAGCATCACGGTGGATAGATCCTGCTGATGCTTCCACATGAATTGGCCACACATCTGATCCATCTCAACCACATCCCGCAGCTCGGGATGCTTGATGCTTGCTTTCAAGGGGGCTTCTTCAGTGAGGAAGATGGAGTTATCGGGAAGAGCGCCGTAGACGTGGAAGGTTGAAAGGATCACCACTTTCTTCACCGCCGATCGCAGGCACAGATCGAGGATCCGGTTGGTGCCCATGACGGAGAGTTCAAGGCGCTTGGCTAACATTTCCGAATCATTACTTGCATGGGTGATACGTCCCAAGTGCAGGACTGCATCGAACTGATGGGCACGAAAGAGGTTTTCAAAGTTGCCTCTCGAGTATTTCATGCTGAGAGTTTCAATGCCTTTGATTTCAGTGAACTGTTTCACAGAGCGGGTATCCACTCCTAGCACAGACCACTGCGGATGCTTCGAGAGCAAGAGACGCGCTGTGATTTGCGCCAGTCCGCCTGCCATGCCAATGATCAGAACTTTTTTCTTGTCCTCACTCATGCTTCACCCTGGTGTTTGATGAACTTCGAGAGAGGTTTGCGGATCTCATCGAAGAAGGGGCGACGGTGCTTAAGACCAACTGCAATCAAACGCTTAATCTGTGCTTCCACTTTTATGACCTGTTCTTTGATTTCTTTATCCGGAGCTTCGAAAGACAGCTCGCGACTCACTTCGATCGGTTTTCCAATATGAATGTCGATCGGAGAAGGCAGTGGGATCGTATTAAGGGTCAGTGGTAGCGCGGGTACTTTAAAAAACTTGGCGATGCTCTTGACGTGCCAAACGAAGGGAAACATTTCTTCGGCTCCGATCACAGCGACGGGAAGAATAGGCGTTTGGTTTTGCAGTGCGATCCGGTAAAAGCCTAGGGTGAAGCTCTGCAGTTTGTAAAACTGTGGAGTGCTCTTGGAGACGCCCCGGACTCCTTCTGGAAACACCAGAATAGATTCTTTATTTTCGATAAGAAATTGGCAGTTGGCACGATCCCCAAGGATGCTTCCGGTTTGAGCAGCAAAAGTGCCTAGAAAAGGAAGCTGAGCCATGAAGCGCTCAACCATCGCTCGCAAAATTCGCGGAGGGGCTACGTCCATCAGGAAAGCCATTGTGATTAACATGCCATCGAGAGGGATTTGTCCCGTGTGGTTTGAGACGACAATGTAGGGTCTGTCTTGGATATGTTCTGCCCCAAATACCCGCACTTTGAAGTATTGTCTGTAGAGCGGAATCAGTGTGCGTAGAG
>JAJTIF010000147.1 GCA_021299675.1 Pseudomonadota bacterium
GGAAAGTATTGGGATGCGAGAATTGACTTCAAAGCTCATTACAGCAGACTCAATTTTGAATCAAATCCTGTACCCTTGACGTACACCGTCTACACGGTAGGCCCCAGCATATTTTATAACTGGTACCCATTGACTAACGACACCAAAGGCTTTGTGGTCCAACTTTCAGCTCGTTACTGGTTTAATGTCGGGGATGATCTCGACAATGACAATTACACTTACACTGACAGCAATGGTCAAAGTAAGGTTCACGACCCCAAGAAATACTGGGATGGTTCCCTGGGTGGGTTTGGGATGAATGTTGCTCTTGGCTACACTTTTTAAAGACCACTGCAACTCGGAATGTCATCTCATCAAACTGGCCTTCCATGGGCCAGCCGGTGACTCCGAGTGTGGATGTTACTGAGGGCTTAAGGACTTTAAACGGCCTTGTGGTCTCTATCCCAAAGTATCCCCGGCTAATCCTAGACACCCAAGGAGCCACTGAGGAACTTGGAATTGTCCTGCCAAAGACCGAAGAAAAAGGGAATCTGGTCTCCCTTTTTCAAGTTAGGGTCTAAAACTGCTTACCAATACTTACCAGACTTTATTAAATTGAGCATTTACAAGGCTTTAGGATAGTCCTAATAACCCGCTCCAACAAAATAAAACAAGGGTCATCGAAAGATGGCCCTTTTTTTATTTTGTGGGACAGAAGAAGAGTGAAGAACTCTGAAAGAGTTCGACAAAAAAAGCAGGATGCTATTTTTGGGAACCGAAGCGCTAGCGAGGGAGTGCGCAGCACCCGAGGGCAGGAGCCCGAGGTCAATCTCTTCGACCGCTCCAAAATTTGTCTGCCTAAGAATTGGGTTTTCCAAAAAAAAGTATGATTTTAAATGCCTAGAAACACTCATAGAGTGAGGGGCATACTGTCTTTATTTCAAGGAATTTAAATTTTTTTCATCCATCGCTTACCGAATGCCTACCAGCTAAGTGTGTTATGTAGCATCGACTGGCCTGTGCTTGCCCACTGTAGCAAGCTCCTCGCTAATTTCACAAAACTCTTTGTCTTTTTCAGCATGCATCTGCTTGCTTTCTTTTTTTCAACAAAAAAATTCCTCGCGCTTTAAGAGCAACCTCTTATGGGAAGCGAGTGCTTAGCCCCTTCTTCGTGACGAGATCATTGAGCAGTGCCAAGAGATTTTATCTAAACTTGCTGAAAATAAACTGCGAATCATTCAGCCAATTCATTTAAGTAAGGTCTTCAATTAGGAGACCATGATGAACTTAGAAAAAAAACATTATCTAAAGATTCAAGGAAAGAGTGTACAGTATCTCGAAACTAGCTAAACTCAGCGGAATTAGACAACCAACTCTCCATGGGTGGACGAATCTTTTGACATCATTAAAATGACTGAAAAATAAAGGAATCTATTCGCCTCTCATCGTCTCTGAGACATCAACTGATGAAGCACGAAGAGCCGGAAAAATTGCCGCTAATAGAATGAGCAGAGAGCTCAAAAAGGCTAGAAACAGTACTCCCCACGGATCAAAGTAAAATCCGATGTACCATCCGAGAGAAACTGTAATGCCGGAAGTAATGAGCCGTATCGCAAGTGGAACAGAAGCCAGATAGGCTAGAAGTATCGCGGGCCCCAGGAGAAGAGCCGCTTCATAGAGAACCAGAAATAAAAGCTGAGTCTTGGGCATTCCGATCGAGCGCAAAGTTCCGTACTCTCTTCCTCGTCCCTTAATTTCAAAAAGCAAAGTCGCCGCAAAATTCACCATCGCGACAAAAAGAATCAAGGCCTCAATAATTGAAAGAGAGAAAAATCCTTTCTTAACTAAACTCATAGCATCGAGCCTAAGTTTCCGGTCTGGTGTGACCACTACACCATGACTTTCAGCGAAGCGGTCCTCAATGGATTTTTTGACCACTTCCTCACTTGCCCCTGGATCAATTGTGAGAGCTAGTCCCGTCACGAGCTCATCACTCCACCAGTGACGGTAAACTTTCCGGTCCATAAAAATGGATCCACTTCCGGCCGATAGATCTCTGATGACACCGACGATCTTTGCTTTGAGCTTCCCTTTCGGACTCTCGAGCTCAAACGTATCACCAGTCCGTAGCTGAAAAAGATTCCAGAAAGTTTCACTGGCAAGAACCGCGATTTCCAGACCGCCTAATGGGTACAGATGATAGAGCTCAGTTCCAGCGTCCGGAGTTGAGCGGTCCACGATATCAAAATAAGAATAGGGCGCTTTGAGTTTTTTATTATCCGGGGAAATTTCATCAAAGGCCTTAAGGGTTAGCATCTTATCCCGGAAGCGAACTTTCGTGATCCTTTGGGCAAAAGCTTCGGTGACAAAAGGAAGAGCAGCAAGTTCACCACGGAGTGATTCATGGAGCGGCTGAAGATTAAACGGCGATATCAGATCTCCGTTTGCCGTGACAAAAAGATCAGGTCTTGAGGTATTCACAAATCTTGCATTTAGGGCCATCTCAAAACTTGATTGCACCAGATGAACAACGAAGAGAATAAGAAGACCGATGAAAAAACCACGGAGCTTGGTCATGAGGCGCTGGGGGGCGGAGATTGCATAATCCGCAGGAAGCCGAAAGCGTGAAGAGAAAAATCCCCGACAAAAGGCGAGACCGTGATAAATCACATACGGTCCTGACCAGATAAGAGTCACCAAAGGAATCATAAGATACACAGGATGAAGCTCGATGAATAAAAGAGGGGCAGTTACCCCGAGAACGAAGAGAGGAATCAGGGGTGGTTTTTTTCCGTTACCTTCAGACTCAAAAACTAAAGTGAGGGCTTCCGTCGGAGAAATATCCATAATGCGTAGAATACTCCTGGCAATAGCGATGAGAACAAGAACCACGGCGATCCCCGCGATCACAAAAGGAATCACGGGGTTGATTGTGCGGGCATCTATTGGAAGTGAAGTTCCGAACTGGACCCCTAGGATTCGCTTTAAGGCATGTGCAAAAAGCGGAGAGATAAACAGCGCTAAGCTTGCTCCAGAGACAGCAGAAAGGAGTCCGAGTATCCCATATTCAAAACCGACGAGAAGTCCAAGTTTGGATTTCGGACACCCCATAGCCCGCATGATCCCGAACTCGCGACGACGCTCTTCGATGGCAATTCGGCCCATGTTCGTCACGAGATAAAGAACCAGAAAAAACGCCAGAAGCGCCATGCCCTGAAGGAGAAGCTGGAAAGGTCTCAGTGTCGAGCGGAGATTATCCACGAGCTGTGATGGTGGAGCCACAGTCACAGCATCGCCGAGTTTCACCTTGATGGAAGCTACAGTTTTTATCAGGGTAGACTTGTCTTTGAGTTTGATATTGATTTGATCAATTTTTCCTTCGCGCTTAAACATAAGGCGCGCGGCTTCGATATCAATGATGCCAAGGCGAGATCCAAAAATATCAGTGAAATCCTTTTCTTCAAATAAGGCCCCCACCGTAAGTATCCTCTCCCCTTCGGGAGTGAGGATTACAATCTGACTTCCGAGCTTCAGGTCTTCATCCAGAGCAAGGGAGTTCGTCAAGGCAATGCTTGATGGATCGGCCATAAAAGACAGTGGATCTGGAATGACTTTCCGGTTATTTGCGCCGGAGACACTTGCCTCATTTAAAAGATCAATCCC
>JAJTIF010000004.1 GCA_021299675.1 Pseudomonadota bacterium
AGAAGCCTCTATCCCGTGCGGCCCTGATCAAATCCACAGCATGCTTGTGCATAAGAGGATCACCTAAGCCTCCGAACTGTATCTGACGAACTGTCCAGGGAAGTGTTTGAATAAAATCATTACACTTTTCGAAATTTATCTCTTTGCTCATGTGATCAATTATTTCTTTAGGGAGTTTGCCGCCATGGTGTCCCTTCAGCTCATTCACACTCTCTGGTGCATAGAGCCCGCAAAACACGCAACTGTGAGTACATCTATTCGAGAGATCGATGTGAATTTCACTAAGACCGGAAAGGGTATTTTGTGTTTTTACATTCCACTCTTCAATGCTTGGTAACCAAAAAGGAAAATACACATTTAAGCGTAGTAAACCTCTGATTTTTAGATATTCAAATATTTCTGCCATTTTCCTTACTATTGGCTCTGTCGGCACAACTGGAACATTCACAACAACCCAAGAGCAGCCATAAGAGTGAAGAGATGCGATCGTTGACCCCAGGACCCTAGTATCATCCTCAACCTCGAGCTCAGCCACTAGCTCGATTTGACGAGGCTTGATTCTCATAAGATTTTGAAAAGATTCAACAACATCGCGATCACCAGAATGGTTTACGCCAAAACCAACTTGATTTAACCATTTCTTTGAGTCGTACTTGAATCTTAATGCAACACCCGACACCCCGATTGCAATCAGATCGTCAAAGAAAGTTGGACCAGAAGCCTCTTCGGCGGGAAGAGATACGAATAGCTGGCTTGTTTTTGCACCAATCGATGCAATTTTTTCTTTATCCTTAAGAAATAATCCCGAAATCGCCTCGTAACGAAGATACACCAACTCTTTAGACTTTATTACCCCGATACTTTCCAGAGAGAGGTGACCATGTGATTGATAATTATATGCTTTCATATGTTTTCTTTTTTAAATTTTTAGGAGTCTCAGGTCAACGCTTATTCCAAAAAGCTGGTCTTCAATTTTGTGCAGACCCACCAGGTATAAATCATCAAACTTTGGTGGCAACCTACTACTTAGTTCTATCTTAGCAAAACCAGCCACCTCCCCTCCCGGTCCCGACCTTAGAAGGGCAACAACGTAGATTGCTAAGCTAGCGGACTTGGTAAACTCAAACTTTGGAATCCAACTATTTTTGAATTGAGTATTTATACCTAGATCAATATTTCGAAAATTAAAACCATTTTCTAATTGATAAAAGCCTATGCGTGGTTCACTAAACCCTGGATTATGGTATGCAACTTTGAGCACCTTTCCAAAACCAGGAACGCATGAATCCTCCTCGGACCAGACGGTTGCCCAATTCCAGGGCACTGATCTTTCAATCTTAATTAGCGTGAAAGGGTTGTGTGATAAATTAACGAAATAGTCGAAGCGCTGAAATTCGTCTATATCAACTCCAAAGATGTCACTAACACCAAGGAAGAGAAAGAGTTCATTCTTAGATTCAAAAAATGTTGCACTTAAAAATCCATGTTTCTCCCCAATTTCTCTCAGGACTGCCTCTATGCGATCATCTCGAACTCCGTTTCGAAACAAACAAACAAAATTAAACCCAACAAAAACTTCATACTTTGTGCCACGGTGAAAGAATGCATCCCCCCCGAAGTTAAACTTCCCCTGAAATTCATCGTAGCCTTTAACAGATTTCGTATTTAAATTATATTTTAGAACTTCACCGCCAGGAAATGGCGCAATATCCAACCCATGGTCTACGGAGTAAACAAATTCATCACTCGGCCTTGCTTGAAAGATATTTCGAACATGAAAACCGAAAATGTTTGGCTGAACACCTGAAAGGACGAGAAAATCTCCTAGAAGATCATAACTTTTTACACCAAGTTTCTGATTAGAAAGTGAAATAGGAATCTCGAGACTCGTTATGTATATTTGCTTTTTCTCACCGTGCTTAATCAGGTAAGAATCCATAAATGATAGAACCGTCTCCGCTACCACATAATCTCCCTTTCCTCCCCAATACAACAACGAGCTAAATTACAAGGATGATATTAGCCACAACTTTTGCTAAATTAGCATTTGGAGTTACTGATCCTTGAATTAAAACTCTATGGCTGATATGGTATCATAACATTTTCAGGATTAAAGTCTTTGCATTACCTCCGTCAAAGTATATCTCGCTCGTCAAGTAATCTTCCTTTCTCTATAGCGATACTTCCATATCGACTAATGTTTAAGTTGATTAAAACAATCTCTAATCTAAAAAGTGATCAATTGTGGCTACGCAATAGCATACCTTTGAATTATTGGCAGCTTGGCCTTAGCGATTTGGATATATCGCTCAAGACAGGTGGAGGTGCCACTGAAGCCTTGGCATTGTGGGATAAAGTAAAAAAAATCAAAAATCTCAGCCTCGGTGGAGAAATTCAAATCTACTCAGACGTTCAGCTTGAGATGTTGTTTCGTTTCTGTAATTTTTTTGAAGCAAAAAGGGACCCTTTTTTATTTAAAAAAAATGAAATGCAGGGCAGAAAACCGATTGAGTTTGAAGACCTTGTTTTTCTTATTAAAATGCTACTCAGTGATAATGGCCTACGGCGATACCCCGATCTGCGCAAACGGAAGTGGGACAAAATGTTTTCACTAACCAATCGCGATCCTATTGCCGCTTTAAACTTTGATGCTGTTTTTGCAAAGATTTTCAACCATCCCGTCTTCCTCTCTGACTTAAATCAAGATGACATCCGTATGGCGTTTGAGGATTACTCAAAGGCAACAATCGCGACTCAACTTATAGTTGCACCTAACAAGCTAATCATCCATTCGAGTAACCTTGATGAGATAAAAGCTGTACTCGATCGACTCTCACCTGCGTTACATCGCGTAATCTCGGTCCACCAGCGCTGGGAGATCTGGGGCCTGTCGTGCATGACTCCGTTAACTTGTAACTTCTCAAAAGAGAATCTCAGCAATCACATCAAGAATCAGATCATCTTGGCCAACCAACTGGACATTCCTGCAGAGGCTAGAAAAGAAGTAATCGAAGGGTTTGGTCATCTCAGTAGTTACTATTCTTCAATCGAGTTTTAGTTCTAGCCAACGTCGATAGAATCGTTGTTGTAGACATCTTCACAGATTTGATAGAACCCCTTCATCATGGGGAAGCAGCTTCTAAAGTTTAACCCACGACGGCGATCGTGTTCACGGATGAAACTGAAAAAATTCTTTCTCATCTTCCGGACATTTTCTCCGTCCTTGGGAAGGGAGACAAACCAGTTGTAAACTCGCTCCATTTTTGAAATCTCGTGATCGTTAAAAACCCAGTGCTGAAAGAGCTTCTCTACGGATCGATCTTTCATGAAAGTCAGGCTACCTTTAATCATGTTTTCGAAATCGTCCGTTAGCACGGCTAAACTCAGATAGCTCGGATCACGCAGATAGGGCATATCAAGAATCACTCGGGGTTCACCCTGAGAGTTCTTAAATTCTTTCTTCAAGAGCACAACGTCCTCAAGAAATTCGTTGAAAGTCGGCACAGAGAGAGCGTTGTAGGTACACATGAAAACGAGTTTAGTATCGATGGGCAAGGTCGTTAGAAACTTGCGCACGTTTGTCATGTAGTTTTTATAAGAAAGGCCGTTTCGAATGTACTCTGCCTGGACACCATGGGTATCGACAGAGGTATAGAACTCGAAGTGTCGGATGAGTTTGTGGTCGAGGATGTACTTCATAGAATCCAGAAATCGATCATACTGTGCGTCTGGAATACCGAGGTTTGAGTTGATGCCAAAAATAAGCTCTGGCATCGGATGGGACTTGATGTAATCCAGGAATCGAAAGGTGTTTTGGTTAATCAGAGGCTCGCCACCTGTGATACGGAAATTCTTCAGCTCCGGAACCAGATCCGGCCACCACTTCCAGAATGCATCGACGTATGGATTCCACTCGTCTTTGGGGATTGGCATCTGTCCCGTGCGGGCGAGATTATCTAAATCAAACTCGGGGGACTCTTGGTAGTGCCCGAATCTTTGAAACTCCGCCATGATGGAACTTGAGATATGAGGAGCACAGTAAATGCATTTAAAGTTACAGCCGTGACCAAAACTAACCTCAACATATCGTGGGGTAAAATCGTAGTCCCACGGTTTCGTCGTCGCTTCTTTAAAATTTGGGAGGGCCCAGTCTTCAGCTGACTTGAATGTCCGATCACTGATGCTGTCAGCGTGAGAGTCTTCAATTTTCCAGCAGTAATCACACTCCGCAGGACGCTCGCCCTTGAGCATTTTATAGCGCTGATATTTTTTCCAAACAGTGTTGTGGAGAGCCGTCGAATTTTCCTGGAGCTCACGCATACCCACTTTATGTGGATGAGGGTGATGACAGCTGTGCGTCTGGCCATTCTGTAGATGGATGGTGACCTGATACCACTTCGCCAAACAAAAACTAGGCGACACGTCGTTGAGTTTCTTTCTGACAGCTAATTCATTCTTACGATCCATGTCTATCCTTCTGAGAAACTATCATTCGTGCAGTAGTCTTTGCACTGAAGATAGAAATCTTTCAGCATCGGAAAAACCTTCGTGAAATCTTTGCCGCGTCGTCTGTCGTGTTCAACCACAAAGGTATAAAATCTTTTTCTTAGGTGCCTCTGGTTAGCCTCGTCATCTAGCGACCTAAACCAATTGATCACCCTCTGCATTTCTGAAATCTCACGATCCATGAAGAGCCACTTGTCGTGAAGTTTTTCAGCAGTGTGCTCCATGATAAAGGCGAAATCGGATTCCAATGTTTGCAGATGCTCTTTCGGAAGAATCGCTAAGCTTAAATAATCTGGGTTACGCAGGTAGGGTAAATTTAAAACCACGCGTGGGTCACCCCAGGGTGTCTTGTAGTCTTTTTTCAACTGCACCAGGTCTTCCAAGAATTTTCTAAAAGTTGGTACAGAGAGAGCATTGAAGGTGCACATGAAAATAATCTTGGTCTCCGGAGGTAGGGTGTCCAAGAACTTACGGATATTTTTCATGTAATTGACGTAGTTTAATCCATCGCGGATGTACTCGGCTTGCTCTCCGTGTGTGTCGACGCTGGTATAAAACTCAAAAGACTGGATCGATTTATTTTCAATGATCACTTTCATGGAGCTGAGGAATCGATCAAACTGCGCATCTGGAATCCCCAAATTCGAGTTGATGGCGAACTTAAGCTTAGGCTGCGGCTGGGTCTTAATAAAGTCTAGGAATCGAAAGGTATTGGGATTAATGAGCGGCTCTCCGCCGGTTATGCGAAAGTGCTCAAGCGTCTTAATCAGCTCAGGCCACCATCTCCAGAACGCCTCCACATAAGGGTTATGGGTATCATGCGCTATCGGGTAGTGCCCGGAGACCTCGAGGTTCTGCAGTGAATACTCTGGAGAGACCTCATAGTGCCCAAATTTTTGAAACTCGTTCATGATAGAACTAGAGATGTGAGGGAAACAGTATACACACTTAAAGTTACAGGCGTGGCTGAAACTGACTTCTACATACCGAGGCATGAAGTCATAGTCCCAAGGCATCGTCTTAGCTTCTTCAAAGTGCGGCATCGCCCAGTTTTCTGCAGATTTAAAAGTTCTATCACTGATATTTTCCGTATTGGCGTCTTCAATCTTCCAGCAGTAATCACACTCCGCTGGTCTCTCCCCTTTGAGCATCTTGTAACGCTGAATCTTTTTGTGCGGCGTGTTGTGCAAGGCCGATGGGTTGCTGATCAGGTCCCGGACATCCACTTTGTGGGTCCAAGGGTGGTGGCAACTGTGGGTCTGGCCATTTTGAAGATGGATAGTTACTTGGTACCATTTAGCGAGACAAAAACTCGGTGATACATCGTTGAGCTTGTCGCGAACTTTAAGAATTTCATCGTTTGCCATAGTCTATGTCCCAATTTTTAGAAATGATTATCCTTCAAAAATCCAAGCGAGCCTATAGGTTTCGATATTTAAAGGGCTTGCGCTTTGCGACACATGCATCAAATTGTGCCAAATCGTTGACTTTCTTCTCGGTGCCATCTATAAACATCCATCTAAAACTCATCTAGGGCAAACAAGTAGGGACATCCCTCCCCGGCAGATGGTTATTCTCGAAGGAGTTCGCATGTATAGTGTTGTGGAAATCAAGGGCCACCAATATAAGGTGTCACCTGGTGACCTCATTGACGTAGAAAAAATCGACGTTGAAGAAGGTAAGACAGTTGAGCTTGATAAAGTTCTTTTCATCGGCGGAGACAAGACTCTTGTTGGCGCTCCAACCGTAACTGGCGCTAAAGTTGTCGCTCAAGTTGTAAAGCAAGGCCGTACTCGTAAGATTTTCGTTCTCAGACGTTCACCTGGTGGCTTCCGTAGAAAGAACGGTCACCGTCAAAACTTCACTGGTCTCGTTATTACAGAGATCAATGATGGTAAGGGCGGAGTAGCGAAGATGGATGCTGGCCATAAGAACGCCAAGCGCTTAACTAAATAATTAAAGAAATCAGGAGATAACCCATGGCACACAAGAAATCGGGTGGTTCGACCTCTAACGGACGTGACTCTAACCCAAAATATCGTGGCGTAAAAAAATTCGGTGGCGAAGTAGTTGAAACAGGCATGATCGTTGTTCGTCAGAAGGGAACTAAGTTCCACCCTGGCAAAAACGTTCGTATGGGTCGTGATTTCACGATCTACGCCATGTGCCCCGGTAAAGTGAAGTTCTCATGGTTCACCAAGAGCCAGAAGATCATCTCAATCATCCCAGCTTAATTCGATACACATTAAGATGTTCTGAAAAGGGAGCTTTTAGAAGCTCCCTTTTTTTTTGCCATGCCTGCGCGTCTGACGCAGAAGGTAGGATGCCAAGACGCAGCGACTATGTTACAAGGTCAAAAATTTAAAAGATGAGCTATGAAATTTATTGATGAAGTTGAAGTTATTGTTCGGTCCGGCGCAGGCGGTAATGGTTGCGTAGGCTGGCGTCGGGAAAAATATGTCCCGCGCGGTGGACCTGACGGCGGAAACGGCGGCTCTGGCGGTAACATCGTTTTTCTAGCCGATGAAAACTTTAACACGCTCATGCACTTTCGTGGCAAAAAAGTCTTCGAAGCTGAAAGCGGTATCAAGGGTGCTGGCTCGCAGATGGACGGAGCCACTGGTGCCCATCTTATTTTGAGAGTGCCTGTGGGCACGCTAGTGTACCACCGAGAAACAGGAGATCTCATCTGTGATCTCTCTGAACACGGTCAAGAATTCATTGCTGCGGAAGGTGGACGTGGAGGCATGGGGAACGCTTTCTTTCAAACCTCCACTAACCGCGCTCCTCATTATGCACAAAAAGGTGAACCGGGAGTAGAACTCCCGCTGCGCTTGGAGCTTAAGCTCCTCGCCGACATTGCTCTGATAGGTCTTCCCAATGCTGGTAAGTCTACGCTCATCTCTACCATCAGTGCGGCGAGACCAAAAATTGCTGACTACCCCTTCACCACACTTGAGCCCAACTTAGGTGTCGCCGAGGTGGATGAAAAAACGATTGTCGTCGCCGACATTCCTGGTTTGATTGAAGGCGCCTCCGAAGGCAAAGGCCTAGGGATTGCTTTCCTCAAGCACATTGAACGTACCAGCGCGCTGGTGCACTTGATCGATTGCTCGATGTTCATCGAGGAATTCGAAGTGATGGAAGCCTATACGACGATCAGAGAAGAATTAGAAAAGTACGATACAGATCTTTTGAATAAAAAAGAGATCATCTGTTTAACCAAGATCGATGCCATGACCGAGGAAGAGATTGAGAAGTTTAGAAGTTTTATGGAGCAACAGCTCGATAAAAAAGTGCTTCCGATCTCGTCTGTGTCTGGAAGAAACATAGATCTACTCAAGCGTTTGATGCTTGCAACCAAAGAAGAGGCATAGGCCATGACAACCGAACTTAATAAAACCTACAAAACCATTCTGGACAATAGCGCCTGGGAGTTTCCTCTGAATCACGCGATGCTCGCGACTCGTATCATTGCCGATTTCAAGGGCGAAAACCTTAAAATCTTTGACATGACCAAGGGCGGAGTCCTGTGTGACTACAACGTGGTAGCGACGGCACAAAACACCACTCAAGCCAAGGCCATGGTAGATGAGATCGGACGCACCTTCAGAAAAATCGAAGTCAAAATTCAATCTGTGGAAGGCTACGGCAGCGCGGACTGGATTCTCTTCGATACAGGAGACATCATCGTCCACGTTTTCCAGGAATCCACTCGGGACGTCTACGATCTCGATCACGTGTTTGGCGAGAGGCCTCTGGTTAAGATTCCCGATGAGTTCTATTTCGGTGCCGCAACTCCGGCGACCAAAGAGACTGATAACCTCAAGGGATTCTTTTAATTGAAAGCGATCCATCTCCTGTGTGTTGGTAAGCTTAAAGATTCCCATCTTGAAGCACTTGAGAAGGACTACCTTAAGCGCATCACGAATCCTCCCCTATTCATTCATGAAGTGAAGGCAAGCGCGGAAAATAAGCTGGCAGAAGCTGAAGCGATTGAGAAAAAACTCAAAGAGCTTGGCGACTCGAGTCTCTGTCTCATTGCTCTCACGGAATGGGGTAAGACTTATACTTCTGTAGAGTTCTCCGGTTGGCTGGAAGGGCAAATTCAGCAATTTTCAAAAGTTTGTTTTATCATCGCCGGTGCCGAGGGCTTCGATGCTGATCTTCTCGCGCGGATGAATGCGAAAGTGTCGCTCTCTAACCTGACTTTTCCCCATAAATTGGCGCGCCTCATTGCCGTAGAGCAAATCTATCGCGCTCAGACCATCCGCTCAGGCCACCCGTACCATAACTAGAAAACTTAGTTTATAATCTGTTTCATGAATAATGAAACCTTTGGTCTCTCCCCCCGACTTCTTCTGTGCATCCTCGATGGCTTCGGCTCTAATCCGCAGGATCTCAAGAACGCCATCATGCATGCAAAAAAACCCCACCTTGATCAACTCCTGCAGGATTATCCTTCCACCACGATTCAACCAGGCGGGGAAGCTGTCGGACTCCCGAAGGGCGTAGCCGGGAACTCAGAAGTGGGTCATCTAAACTTGGGCGCAGGCCGACCTGTCAGACAAGACCTAGTAAGAATAAATGAAGCCATCGCCCTTAATACCTTTGCCAATCTACCAGAGTGGGAGCGACTGCTTGAGAAAGCAAAGGCTAAAAGACGTATCCATCTCTTAGGACTACTCTCGGATGGTGGTGTGCACTCCCACATCAGTCACCTCAAGTACATCCTCTCACTACTCTCCAAAGAGAATATGAGTGTCTACCTTCATGCTTTCATGGATGGCCGCGATACACCGAAGACCAACGGAGCCAAGTACCTTAAAGAGATCCAAGAGCTCAACCAGTGTGTGATCGGCTCCATCCAAGGCCGATCGATTGGAATGGATCGAGACCGGCGCTGGGAAAAAATCAAAGCAGCCGTCGACATGATGACTGGAGCCCAGGGAGTGACGGCACTCGATCCGCTCGACTACCTCGCGCAAGAGTACGCCCACGAGCGCTTCGATGAGTTCGTCACTCCCG
>JAJTIF010000198.1 GCA_021299675.1 Pseudomonadota bacterium
ATTCGAAATCCACAGAGCTGCCGCTGGGGCTGGTTTACCGCGATCGTTTTCTCACGCGTGAACAGAGGGCCGAGACATTGAAGTGGATTGGGACCCTCTCCCCTCTCTGGGAATGGCGTTTTTCAGAGCACAATCCACCCCCCGAGGGCGATAAGCAGCGCCGGTTGCTCAGGCCCGTGTACTGGCTGGGCAACTGGCAGTTCGCCTGCCTCGACTACTACCATCCACCAGAAGGAATTGATTTCCGTTGTGTGCGGGCAGAGAGCTACCCGAAACTGCTCACTCAAATCGTCGAGCGGATTGAGTTCATCGCTCGCCGCGAACTGCCCAAAAACTTTTTCCCAGAGAAATGGAAACTCAACACCTGCCTCATAAACTTTTACGGCTCTGAACTGATCGACGGGAAATGGGTCGATAATGCCCGCGTGGGTGAGCACAAGGATTTCGAACCTGGCCCAGTGGGCTCCCTCTCATTGGGAGATCGTGCCTTCTTTCAATTCGTCGAAGGTAAATCGACGCTTGGAAAAAGTAACGAGGTTCTCTCACTATGGTTGGAAGACAGCTCGCTGCAGATTTTCGGTGGCGATAGATTTAAAAAACACACCTTCCATCGAGTCCAGCGGGTAGAAGACCGCCGGGGCGAAAGCCTGGGGCCAGCCATCGAGGGCTTTAAAACTCGCCGGATCAACTTCACCTTCCGTTATGTGCCTGAGGAGCATATTCTCCCTTGGCGCTCATTTCCTGACCCACTTAAAAGCGACACTTTGGAATATATGAAGCAGCTGTCTCTTAACTCCCCGTATTTTCGTAATGAAATCGTGATTTAATCTTAACAAAAATACTCAAGAAAACCTTAATACCTGACGAAAAGACTCCCATAGAACAAATCAGATTTTGGGGGGCTCACTTAGTGAGACGTCTTTTACCAGCTGTGCTCTTTTTGCTTAGTTTTTCGGCCTCCGCCGAAATCGAGTGGCTCCACTCACACCTCACTCAGTTAGCTAGTGAATCTCATTTAGTTAAAAGCTATTCCCATAAGAAACAGTCTTATCTTTATGATCAGGCCCTCACCTTGATAAGTCTGTCTCACGCAAAAAACTTTTCAAAGGCTCGTGGCCTGGCCCTTGCCCTTAAAAAACTCCAGCTCCCCAATGGCAGTTGGTACTTCTCGTATTACCTGGACGGCTCAAGTCCTCACCCCAGAGAAGGCGATATGCAACCCAACGGCGCCATCGCCTGGGCAGCGCTGGCCCTGATGACCTACGAGTTCCAGTCAAAAGATAAGAGCTTCAGGCCTGAGTGGGAAAAAGCTCTGCACCACCTCGAGCGAAACTTCGTGAAGGTCGACGGCTTCAAAGGCATGGGATTGCGTTTTTCTCAGGTTGATAACTCACAAACCTCTTGGAAAGAAACCGACGTCGTCGCGCTCGAGCATGTACTCGATTCCCTCTCTGCTTTCCGGGCTGCCTATAAGCTCACGAAGCGAAAAAGCTTCCAGACCCATCAATTAGCTTTAGAAAAATTTGCGCTCGAATTTTGGGATGAGGGTCAGGGGCATTTTTGGTCCGGTGTGACTATTTCCAATTCAAAGATTAACCGCTCTGAGTTTTACCTCGATAATCAGACCTGGTCAGCCCTGGCACTAGAGCACTTGGGACTTCAAAAGATGATGAAGCAAGCTCTCTCTTCTTCCTGTTCACTCATGGTAAAAGACAAAACGTGGGTGGGCTTCAAAGAAGCCAAACGCTCCATCGCAAGCGCTGACTTCATCTGGTCAGAGGGCACCGCCGGTAAAGCCATGGCCCTCGAGCGTTATCAAACCAAGTGCGAAGGAACAAAGTCAGAGTCCTACCTTTCGACCTTAGAGAGCATGAAGGTCGACGGTGGAGTGTTATACGTGAATAAAACGGTGCCACAGTTTGAGGCTCAACCCAGCGTTGCCGGTACGGCCTGGACCTGGCTCTTAAAGAATAAAATAAATCCCTTTATATTGTAATCTTTTCATCCTCAAGCTCTCTAGATCCAAAAAGAGTGCGACAATTTCTTAATGGTTCTTCTGCGCTCCTTAGTTTTTTCCCTATTCATCTTCCCCAGCTTCAGTTGGGCTGGTGGAGGGTATCCTGTAGAAAACATTCAGTACCTGGATAGCACTCAATTTATCTTTCGCATTTCAACCCTCACGCAGAAAGCCGTCGTGATTATTTCAGATGGTAGTTGCTTGTGGAATCCGGTTCCAACAACTAATTGTTTCCTCTTTGAGAAGCAGCTCGATCCATACGGTAAGCTCTTCGCCGAGAAAGGCTGGAAACTCTACGGAGTGGATGTTGGTTTTAGAAACCTCGACATCATCGATCTCTTAGGTATTCGCACACGACCGACCATCAAAGCCTTCAAAGAGGGTAAAGAAGTCTTTTCTCATGACCGTCTCGATAATGTGTACCTGAGTTCCCCTTGGCAGGAAGAATTGATCGTAAGGATCCTTGAAGACCTGGGCTAGGCCTCGATCTCTTTAAGTTGCTGCTCGAAGCGAGCAAAAATCTGATCGTGCTCAAGCGTGAGGTCTGTGAAAGCCTCAAAATTCCCATCCACTTTCTTTTTTAGAGTTCCAAGCTCCATGGACAACTTAGCCACCTCAGTACTTCCAGCGATCAGTGACTCTTCGATCGCGGCGATGCGCTCCTCATCTTTAGTGATGGAGGCTTCG
>JAJTIF010000038.1 GCA_021299675.1 Pseudomonadota bacterium
CAGATCAATAGATCTAGTAAAAGTAGCAAGACTTTGCTTGGAGCAGTCTCCTTAATTCGAGTTTATTATGTTTTTAGAGGTCCATGTCCATTTGGGACATCTTCCGCACCAATAACATATTTTGCACCTCTTCTTCCAGCTCGCGTGTTGGATCTTGAGGATCTCGCTGGAGAGTTTGGAACCAACGCTCTTCCACTTTTTGTTGTACAAGGTTTCGAGCCGGGCGGCAATCCACGAAGGGATTCCACCAGTGAGGAACCCTACCATGAGGCCCTTGTGTTTGATCCGAGCCGGGTGTAGGACGTAGGGCCAGTAGAGCTTCTCGCTTTCCAGATGTAGGGTCCGGCGTGCGAGGTTTTCGATCTCGGTGTTGGCCTTTTGAACCCACCGGCACTCGTACAGTGCGTGAGGGACGTCTTCGAAGTCCCTCTCACACCTGGGGCAGTCCTGGCACCCATAGACCCTAGGGTGTCGGAGCGCCAGCTGTCTTGCCGTGGGGAGCGAGAGGGACATGGCTTTGAGCCAAAAGAGGTATTCACCCGTTCGTTGGTGCTTGGTGCGGAGGAATGGCCATGACGTCGTGGGGCAGAACATGTCGCTGTTGACCGAGAACTCCGTGACCGACATGGTGGTCAGGGCCTTCGGGGCCGAGGTTAATCCCCTGTTGGAGGCGCGTAGGGCGTGTTGGTACCAGGAACCGTGGAGCGGGCCAGTGCAATCTCCCAGCAGAAAGGGTGTTCTGGAGTAGCGGTGGCCCGTAGCCGGATTGGTTCCCGGGAAGGCATAGGGGAGGCGCAGTGAGCACTCATTGGTCCAGAACCCCTTGGCTGCCTCATCCGCCATTTGGTTTAGGCGGGAGGCCGCCTCTGTCGAGCCGGTGTGTGCTTTGACGTGAACAAGGGTAGTGGGCCCGCGGCGGCTTTCAACTAGAGCTAAAACGGTTTCGACTAGGCCCGGGTACGTGGTTTTGGCGTAGGTTGACTTTGAGAACTTGTTGGATCGTGCCCTATCCACCATCTTTAGGCAGGATAGGCTGTCCGAGTAAATGGTGACGTCGCCATTCTTGGGAGCCACCGCGATGGCAACGGCGATCGCCATGAGTTCGCCGACCTCGATTCCTTTGCCCTTTAGAATCTGAAAAGCGGCGATAGGCCCACCGTCGCTGACTACCGCTCCGCCACTCCCCCTCTCCGGGTTTTTGGGGTAAAAGCTGCCGTCGGACGCAAAGGTCAGCTGGGTGGAGGCCCTCCATTTGGGGCCCAAGGCCTCTTTGAGCGTGCGTTTCATGGGCTTGGAGCCTAGGGCTAGAGGATTCTGGCTGGCGGCCTCCAGCGCCTCGATGATGGGGAGTCGGAGGGCGATGGCTTCCTTCTGGCTGAAGCCCATAGTCACCAGCTGGCTGGACATGTTGATGAGGCTGGGGCTAACGAATCGGTGGTCGCACCTCCCGATGTCGAGGTCGTGGGGCGAAATATGGGCCAGCTCGTTGGTCAGCTGGAGGGGCACCCGGACGCCCATGGACTCACACGCGTCCAGCAGGCTAGACTTCCGGCCAAGAGGTTTGGGGCTCCACACCTTGAGGTGGCCGTCCGCCATGGCTTTCCTGGCTGCTGTAATGTAGGCTGGAAATTCGGACCATTCAGGGGCGTGGGCTTTGTGGCTGGGGAACAGGATAGGATCCTTCCCGGTTATTGTTTGTTGGGCTTCCCATAGATCGAGGATGGCCGCACGATAGGCGGTGCGGTCCTCGCCTGACAGAACCTTTTTTAAGCCCCCCATAATTCTTGCCTGGCACACCCTGCGCAGGTCGGTAATGCCTCGCTTGGACCTCTCGCCTTTCGTGACTAGGGTGTGGGAGATGGTGGTGCTGGTCGAGTGTCGTAGGAAGGCCCGCTTGCAGGCCTGCTGCATTTTCGAGGCTAGTCGCTTTGGGATTGGGACGAGGTCAGCGGAGAAGGTTACATAGCCCAAGACGTCGCTGTTTATCAAGTTAGCCTTCCCGTCGATGGACGTTCGTGCTTCCTCCACCTCCTGTATTCTTCTATCGAATTCCGCCTCGACTAGGGCGATGTGGGCGTCCCAGTTGCCTGCCGTCGAGAAGTGGTATCCGAGTACCCTTGCTGGCTCTCCTTCTGCAGTCCACTCGATTTCTTCATCGCCGATCTTGAGCTTCTCCGTCGGGCTCCAGCCGATGGCCAGTGCTATGGTCTTTGTGGAGACCTTGGCGTTGTATGTTAAGACGAACTCGCATACAAGGGAGAAGCCTCTCGAGGTTTCCGTCGCTTTTGTGAGAATACCAAAATCGTCGATCCATCCTTGTGGGCCTATTTGCACGTGGCGTCCTACGATCGGCGACGGAGGAATGTGGGGGGGGAGCTCGAGCTTGATGCAGACTTTATTGGCCTGCACCCATCGATAGAGCATCTCCATCCAGTCAACGTAGATGTCGGGAGACAGAGGGTCACCCTGTTTGACCCCATTCAAGAACAGGAAGAAGGAGGTTAATCCATACGGAGTTCGGACGCAGGCTTCGTACTCGCTCTGCATGGAGAGAAGGAACTCCTTATAATCGTCTCCCCAGCCTATCGCGTCCACCGAGTCGGCAATCCCCGCCTTGGTGAGCAGGTCGTATCCTTTGACCAGGTCGAACCTTATGACTGAGAGTGGGACTCCACGTCGGAGGCAAGACTTGATAGCTGTCTCTACGATGGCCGCTTTGGTACCGACCGTGCGCCCGGCAATACC
>JAJTIF010000323.1 GCA_021299675.1 Pseudomonadota bacterium
AAGCTCAATTCCCAAAAGCCTGCTGATCTCATCCACCTTCATTTCTGCCAATTCCTCTCGAGAAAGAGTGAGATTTTCTAAGATGGTTTTTTTACTCTTCGCACTTAGTCCTTTAATTCCCTCGACCCAAGACTTCACGATCCGCTTTGATTCCGTCTTGTGATGCAAGCGCCTGGAGAAGCGGTGAGCCTCGTCTCTCAAAGTCACGATGATCTTCATGAGCGATGGGTTTTTGTGCAAAAGATAGGGGTCTTTTCGATGCGGAATCACTAAGCGCTCATCAGAGCGGACGATTTCGGCTTGTTTAAAGTCACCCACCAGGTCACGGGACTTCGCTATCCCCACCACCGGCACATCGATCTGCATCTCTCGCAAAACCGAACACACCACATTTACCTGTGCCACACCACCATCAATCACAAACACATCGGGCAACTCTCCATGCTTCAAGCGCCGAGAGATGACCTCTCTCATCATGGCAAAATCATTATTCCCTTCAGGGAGCTCCTGCATGTGGTAGTGGCGGTAGAGCGTCTTATCCAGTTTGCCATCGATAGAAACGACCTGCGACGCTGTGGGGCTACTCCCCTGCCAAATCGCGATGTCGTAGCACTCCAAGTGGCGCGGTAACTCTCGAAGGCTCAAGAGTTCTTTGAGCTTATTCAGACCCACGTAGGGAGAATCCTGCACAGCTAGACGGTGCCGCTGATTTTCTTCGGCGTGCTTTTTACACATTTCTAAGAGCGGCAGATATTTTTTAGTGCGGCCATGCACTTGGACCTTAAACTCTTTTTCGCTCAAGGACTGCAACGCCGTTTGGAAACTTTCGAGCTCATTATCGTCCGCATCGAGGATGATCTTCTCCGGCATGACCTGCTCTTCATCGGAGTAGTACTGCATGAGCACTCCCTGCAACTCTTGAGCAAGATCTTCTTCTAAACTAGAGCTTAAAAAATTAAAATTCTTCTGACCCAGCAGCATCCCCCCGCGGATCATGTAGAGACTAAAGTCCGTCTCATCGCTGCCCTTGAAGTACGACCAGATGTCTACATCCTTTTCGTCTTTCAAGCTCTCCACTTGCTGGCGATAGGACTGCTCTAAAAATTGTTCCAGCACGTCGATGTTGTCGCGGATCAGAGCCGCGCGTTCGAACTCCTCACTCTCCGCTAGATGCTGCATCTTATTTTTTAACTCTCCCAGAGCTTTGCGGGCTTTGGCGGGAGACTGAAAAAATCCTCGCACCATATTGAGGTCTTCGGCGTATTCAGCCTTAGAGATCTTCCCCACACAAGGAGCGCTACACTGGTGCATCTGGTAGAGCAGGCAGGGATCTTTACGAGACCTAAACTCAGTCAGCGAGCAGTCCCGTAAGGCGAATGACTTCGTCAGGACTCGCATCACCATAGAGATATTGGAGCCCGTTGGGAAAGGCCCAAAGAGCTCATGATCCCGAGACTTTTTTGGCCTACGGACAAACTCGAGACGAGGAAAGTCTTCTACCCGACTGATAAGAACCCACGGGTAAGACTTATCGTCTTTGAGTCGGATGTTGTATTTGGGGCGATGCTTTTTGATCAGGTTATTTTCGAGCACATAAGACTCTGCTTCTGAGTGGGTGATCATGAAGTCGAAGTCATGAATATGGGAGACAAGAAAGTCTGTTTTTAAGGACTTAAGAGAAGAATCAAAGTACGACGTGACGCGTGAGCGGAGTTTTTTAGCTTTACCGACGTAGATGACTCTGCCGGATTTATCGTGCATCAAGTAGCAACCTGACTCTTGGGGCAAACTTTTTGCGCGGGTGAGAAGTTCGGTTACTTTATTCATGCTTTCTCTCAGCTTCCTTTACGATAGGAAGCCCATGGTGTATTATCAAGCGCTCTCGAAGATCAGCAATGTCTAAAAGGATACATTATGGCGTCACAGATCACTACAGGAAAGGACGTCCTCTCCTATTGTACAAAATGTAAACTCAACCTCTCGCACACGATTGTTGCTATGAAAGATGCCAAGAGTATCGCCAAAGTAAAATGCAACACCTGCCAATCTCTCCACGCCTACAAAGATCCTTCGGTTTCAAGCGCTGGAAAAACTCGCACGAAAAAAGTCTCAGGCCTTACGCCGAAGACCAGCACTAAGATCGTCAATATCTCTGATCTTTGGATGGAGAAGCTGAATAAAACCACTTCCAAGAGCCAGCCATATGGCATCGATCAAAAGTACAAAGAGGGTGACGTTATCGACCACTCTAAGTTCGGCCCTGGGATCGTTCAGAATGTGAAAGCCCAGACGATCGAAGTGGTATTCCGCCACGACATCAAAACTCTCGTTCATAACAAAGCGCTATAAAAAAAGGGCCCCGAAAGGGGCCCTTCTGATTTTTATATTCTATCTTTTAGAATTGAATCCCAATCCCAGCCTGTAAAGAACCACCGAGGTTAGCTGGTCCAAATCCCGCAGATCCATAACCGTAACCTGCACCTGCGTAGTTTTGATAGTTCTGTCCGGCCATACCGAACTGACGAGCTAGTGCTTGGTCTTGGAAATTAGCACCCGCTGCCGAGGCTTGCTGAGCCATCATGTAGTTCTGCTGACCCCAACCGCCGGTTGCGCCCCAGTAACCACCTTGGCCACCCCATGGTGCTGTGCCTGAGCCCCAACCACCGTTGCCGCCCCAACCACCATTGCCGCCCCAGCCGCCGACTGCTCCGCCAACGCCGCCCTGCCAGCCGCCCACGCCGCCGA
>JAJTIF010000241.1 GCA_021299675.1 Pseudomonadota bacterium
GAGGAAGATACAAGGAGCCAGAGTGAGGGAGGGAGGAAGGAGGGACCAGAAACAGTGAAGGAGAAGAGAGGGAGAAGGAGAGGCAGTCGGACCTTTGGAGTACATAGAGGCAGGAGGAGAGGACCCGAGCTTCCAACGGGAGAGGACAGCTACGGCACAAAAAAGTAGGATTTGAGGACTTACACAATTTTTCGTAATTCCTTTTTGCCCTCTCCAGCGCCTCGACGTTCGAAAAATTTCCCTTGGCCTCCTCCACATGTCCCTTGCTCTCTACTTCTACCCAATATTGGAATCTCCTCGAGTATTCAATGTTGTTAAATAATTCGGCCAAAACGTCCTTCAGTAACATCGCGACTTCTAAGACCTGCTCAGAAAAAGGCTGAAAAGGAGAAGGAGGGAATGAAGAAGAAGGAAGGAGTAAGAGGAAGGAGAGGAAGTAGAACAAAAAGGACCTTTGACCTGGTGCTTGTCCTGAGTTTTGACATCCACGAAGGATCTCTCCAGTCCTCCAATGTGCGTTTGAGGAGGCAGTCCACCCCTGCTACGTTGTTCTATTAAGAGCTGTCTCCTGTCCCATTGCTCCAAAATGTCCATCTCTGAAGAATCCCAACGTTCAGAAATACCAATAAGTTGGTCCTCTAGGGCCATTACGGCACCCATGAACTTCCACATGCTAGTTATAGATTGAAAATCCTTTGCTCCACAGTGTTGCTCCATATTAATACTTCGGCTGTGCGTGTAATAGTTATTTATGCATGTGCATTATTCCTCGAGGTGTAATAAAGCGGACCCGAGGTCGTAGACCGAGGGGACGCTTTATTACACCGAGAGGAATGATGCACATGCATATAGAATTTTATGCCCTTTTTTACGAACACAGTGAATAAACTAAACCCCGGGAGCTTACAAATTTACTGAGGGTGTAATAGGGTTATTTGTAAGCACCTGGTCTTTTTTTATACCCCTAGGGAAATAAACCAAGGGCATAAAAAAATCGACGCTGGAATGGACCGTGATGACTTGGTTTATCTTGCAAAGGTTGCTGAAGAAGCAGAGAGATACGAAGAAATGGTTGACTTCATGTGCTTGCTTGCAGAATCCAAAAAGGACCTCACCGTAGAAGAGAGGAACTTGCTTTCTGTGGCCTTCAAGAATGTCATAGGAATGAAAAGAGCTTCACAAAGGATAGTCTCTTCTATGAGACAAAAACTCCTCCAATCACAAGATCCTCAAATACAAACCAAACTCAAAGTTATAGGGGTCTTTTACTCCAAACTTATCACAGAATTTGAGGCCTACAAAGACCGCGTCATGTCCCTCCTCGCTTGCCTTATTCCAGCTACCGAAAACACTGAAGCCCTAACCTGGTACCATAAAATGAAGGCGGACTACTACCGATATGCTTGGGAGTTCTGTCTCGACAATGAAGATACCCAACCGCTCTGGAATGTCCACCATACTGTCCTTCTAGGGTCACGTGACAACGGGTCTCTATTCTGTTCTCTCCCTTTCGAGCTGAATTCTATTATCCTCTCTTTCCTCCCGATGCTTATGTACCGGAGCTATTATTTTAAAAAGTGTGCGTGGGAAAATTACAAGATAGCACGCAAGATCGCAAAAGAACATCTCATGACCACTCACCCTATAACCTTAGGTCTTGCCCTAAACTACACTGTTTTTTGGTATGAGGTAATGAAAGATTGGAAAAAGGCCAACCGAGTACAAAAAAAAGCTTATGATGCCGCCCTGAGCGACCTAGATACTTTAACAGAGGACTCGTACAAGGACGCTTCTCTGATCCTCCAGCTCCTTCGGGATGGTTGCGTTTTGTACACTCCAGAGGAAGGAGAAGATCAAGACAAATGTTAACTTTCAAAGTATTGAATTGATCACAAATTCAACTGTGAGTTCTCCAGTACACTCTCTTGTAGGGTGCCATTCATCAAGACCATGATGAGCTTTGAATAGCAGTTTTAAGCAAAATAAATGACGCAGAACGTTGCTTTGGAATGAAGAGTCCCGTTGGTCAAGTTGGAGACCTGGTTAGAAAAAGACGCGACGCGACCCAATGCTTCCACCGGATTGTCGAACACACCGCGTCTTTGACCAGCCGCATGTTGAAAGCGTTTACCATGCTAATTTGGATCGATCGTTCAGCACCACTGTGGCTGGAAGAGACTCATTATGCAACGTGCTCACTACAATTCTTGGATGCCACCCTCTTGTGTTGAGCACAGAGGTCCTGTCGGTTATTCACGAAAGTGCGTAAAAGAAGTACTATGAGCTGTTGGAACACATCGGGATTCGGAAATTCGGAAATTTTTCCGGCGCATAATTTTTCTTGAATTCTGAGAGAGCTCCTAAAACAAGCTTCGGAAGTTTCGAAATCTCCGCAAAGGGCCAAAACTCCGGCGATCAAGTGATACGCCGTAAATGCAACCACCGGAAATTCCGACTCCGAAATTTTTAAAAGTTTTTCCGCTTCCGTTGCGTACCAGAGAGATTTGGGCTTGTCGTCAATGCCCCAATAATTTTGCGTGAGGAGGGAAAAAATCCGAATTTTTTCGGAGATATCCCGGAACTCTCCGACTTGGATCATGCGCTCGGCAAAAAAAATAATTTTTTGGCAGATTTCGGGATCCGTGGATGCCGCGAGAATGAAGGATTCGAGGCAAGGTCCCAGGGCATCCCGTAATAACACCATTTCTAATTTTGGGTCCATCTCGTTCCCGGGCGGAATTTTTTTCCAAGCGCATTTGTACTGTCGGATAATTTTTTCGAGCTCCGAAGCCGAAAAAGGAAGTCCAAAAAATCTCCGGAAATCGTGGAAGATTCCCGACGAGAGTAAAAAAAATTGTAAATTGTGCGGAGTTAATTTGAAATTTTCGGAGTTTTCTAAAACACGGGACAAAAATTGGTGATGCTCCCACGTGGCGGGAATGGTTTGAGAAATTTTTTTGGTTATAAAATTTTCTCCGAAAGATCCTAAAGCAGCATCGAAGATTTGTGATTCCGGAATTTTGGATTCCGAATTTTTCAACACGTCTCGGAGCACGGCGTGATGTAACGGATGCAGCGAAAAAAAATTCCACGTGGATGCGATGGACCCGGGAGTATTTTCGATTAATCCATCTACGGCTAATCTCTCGGAATAAAGATCGAAATTTAATTCCGGAAAAATAAAATCCCACGTGGATTTTTGTATCCTGTCCAGGAGCGGCACGGGTGGAAAAAAACTCAAAATTTCGAAGACATGGAGAGCGGGTGAAGTCTCCGGATTATTTTGGATTCGGTCTACGGTCAACTTCCAAGTTTGGGAGATGTTATGCACGTGACGCGGGAGATTTTTTTGCGGATCCGGAAATTCCGTTAATTCCTTTAAATATTCGCTCGTCGGAATTCCGGAAAAATTAAGGTAGGCGCATGCGTGAGAAATTCCGATCGGAAAAAATCCTGGATTTTCGGAATCTCGGAATTTATCGATCACCTGGTGTACCTGCTCTTCCGATGCATTTAATTTTTTGGCCCGGGTCCGGAATAATTTTTCCGCCTCCGCAAAAGTCATCGTTTTGTACTTCACGGACCGTGCCTCGGGGAAATTTTCGTGTTCCGCAATCTCCGAATTCTCCGAATTTTCCGTCGTTATGATGACGATGCCTCCACGTTTCGGAAATAAGTTCCGGATCTCCGGCGAAATTTTCGGTACGTTTTCCACGCAGAAAACCCAGCCGGGGTTTGCCTCCAAGTATTCTTGCCACTGGGCCATTCTCGTTTTCTGAGGACGCTCTGGCGTGGCAAAAAAAAATTCAGGAATTTTTTTGAGAAACGGGCGATGACCAA
>JAJTIF010000211.1 GCA_021299675.1 Pseudomonadota bacterium
GGCAGTCGCAAAATGGGGGTGGTGTTTACGGAAGTGCGTAAGGTCACCGGTCTTCTCTCTCGTGTGGTCGCCGATGTGACTCAGGGATTGCGCGAACTAGCTTTCACCCCCCATGCCCAGTATGCTTCTCGTCGCGGTGATGCCGTTTTCGATGACTTCTTAAAAAAACAACTCAAGTCCAATGTCTGGGACGCCGGCTATTATTCCGCAGCCGAATCTCTGTACCCAATCCTACTGGCCGCAGTATTAGTCTTTTTCCCCGAAGGCGAGATGGGACGTATGGCGCTTCTCGCGGTGCTAATTGATCTCATTCAGAAGTCGATCTCTCCCATCAAAGAGGTCGCCGGAAAAATTTCTAGCATTCAGCGCGCTCGGACGGGACTTGATCGGATCATGGAATTTCATCAACACTTCGCCGGCACGCAAGAGCTTCGCCGAAGTTTGTTGGAGATGAATTCCTCCTTAGAGGTGAAAGTCGAGCACTTCTCCTACCAGTGGACGGATGAGAGCGCCTTTGAGTTGAATGATATCTCTTTCAAGGCGCAGGCCGGAGAGTTGGTGGGCATCGTCGGCATGTCAGGTTGCGGGAAGTCCACACTGCTGCGACTTCTGTCTGGTCAACATGGAAGCTTTAAAGGTTCCGTGCTCGTTGATGGAACTCATACCCTCGAAGCCCAGGATGAACAGGACTTGGGGCAGCTTTGTCAGTTGGTGAGTTTAGTCTCACAAGACTCCCATGTGTTTTCGAGCAGTGTAGAGTTTAATATTGCCCTAGACCTCAATGTCACTGGCTTTCAAGAATTTTGGCAGAACGCTCAAAAAGCCCTGCCATACCTCGGTCGCTGGGGAATAAATCCAGATACACCTGTGGACGTGAAGTCGCTTTCGCTTGGGCAAAAGCAGCTCCTGAGTGGTCTACGGGCTTGTTTTTTACGTAAGCCAATCGTGCTCTTTGACGAAGTCTCTTCCGGGCTTGATCCAGATTTGGAGAAGGCCTTGAGAGACTTGGTGCTCATCGTTCAGCGCCACAGCCTGACCATCATCGTTACTCATCGTCTCGAGACTATTCTCTCGGCCACCAAACTCTTAGTGATGAAAGAGGGTAGGTTAATGGACACTGGGTCACCTCGTGAACTAATGCAGAGCTCTGAGATTTTTAGAGAATTCATCGAGCACTTAAAAAATTAACTGACTGTTTTGCTTTCTTGGACTGACCCTATCAATTCCTGCTATTATTTCTTTTTTTAGTTAAGGAGTTCCTATGAAGTTCATTCTCGTTTTGTTGTCGTTAATGTTTCTAGTGAGTTGTTCAGAATCAGTCTCTAAGCCAGCGTTTAATTTCAAGCCTGCAACACAAAATGGTGTAGCCGCGAAGATGGGAAGCATCGAAATCACTGAGGCGGAACTCAATGATGGAATTGAGGCAGAACTCTACGAGGCGGAACAGAAGTTGTTTGAAGTAAAATTCAATCGCCTTCGCACACTTGTGATGCAAAAGCTGATGGATCAAGACCCAAATAAAAAAGGTCTGTCTAACGATGAGTACCTCGAAAAATTCATCGCTAAAGGTGTGACCGTTTCTGATAAGGACATCGACGCTTTCATTAAGAAGCAACAGATCCCACAGGAGCACTTGAATCCCATGGTCCGTGAAAAGATCAAGGGCTACCTTGAAATGGAAAAAAGAAAAGAGGCGACGGATAAGTGGCTCGCTCAGCAGACCGCCAAGAATCCTGTCGACGTCTTCATTCAAAAACCTCGTCGCCCGACCATGAACGTTGAAGTGGGCAATGCACCCACGATTGGCGGCAAGGGTGCTAAAGTCACGATCGTTGAATTCTCAGATTTCCAGTGTCCTTTCTGTTCACGGGGTGCGCAGGTCATGACGGATCTGAAGAAAAAATACGGCGATAAGATTCAGATCGCGTTTAAGAACTTTCCGCTTCCCTTCCACAATCAAGCTGAAGGAGCTGCGGTCGCCGGTCTTTGCGCTAATGAGCAGAGTTCAAGTTTGTTTTGGAAAATGCATGATGAGATGTTTGCCCATCAAGATCAGTTGAGCGTCGATGGGTTGAAAAATCTAGCCAAGAAAGCCGGAGTAAAGTCCGAGGCTTTCGATGCTTGCCTCACCAGCAACAAGTATCTTGATCAGGTAAAGAAGGACATGGAGCAAGGTAAAGCTCTCAAGGTGAAGTCCACACCGACATTTTTTGTGAATGGGCAGTTGATTAATGGAGCTCAGCCGATTGAAGTCTTCTCTGAGCTGATTGATGAGGAGCTTGCTCGCTAGTTTTGGTCAATTAAGTCACGGATATTACATCAGGCCTTGGGGAGGTTGCAGAATTTTCCCAAGGTTTTTTTTTTACCACCACATGCTAAACTTTTAATTAGGGTCAAGGAATGTACCCTGTGAGGAAGATGCATGAAAGGTGTGGATTACACAAAAGCCTTAGCAAGAGAAAGAGATAACTTTCAAAATACGATCCAAAAGGATCGAGAGTATACGAGCAAGCGTTTAGCAGATGAAGAAAGTCGTCATTCCGACGTTCAAAAAAAACAATCCGAAGTATTTTTAAGAGATAAAGCTAAGCTCGAAAAAGATTATGAAGCCAACCTCGAATCTATTCAGGAAAAAACCACCAAACTGATAGATAACGAAAAAAATGGTTTTCACAAAACTAATAAAGAAGAGCTAGAGCGCTTTACTAAGCAGCGGGAGAACTTAAGAAGAGAGTTTGACCAGAAAATGAACTACATTTCGGATTCTTATGAAAAGGATCGCGTTAATGATAGAGAGTCTGCCCAAGCGATTAATAATCAAAATGAAGCTCGCTACAAGAAAAATGTTGAGCGACTTACCCAAGATAAAGATTCAAAAATTGAAGAATATTCCAAAAAATTTGAAGGAAGTGGAGCTGAAAATCGTGTTCAGATGAATCTTGAAAAAAGCCAGTTGACTCGAGCTCATGAAGAGCAACTCAAAACTATTTACCAAGATGAAGCTGGCAAAAGATTTCAACTCAAGGAAGGACTTCAGCAAGATCTTGAAAGAACGAAAGCTGCGTATGAAGCTGAAAAAGAGTTAAATCAAGACTATGTGAAAACAAAAGTAGGCAAAGTTTCTAACAACTTTAATGCACGTGCCGAAAAGATGACGAGTGACTATGCCAAAAAGAACCAAGAGTTCCTAGAGACACAAAAGCAGCAAGATTATAAAATAAGTAAACAGCACCAAGGCGAAGTAAGTAACCTGCGCTCAAACTTTGAAAGAGAATTAAGAAATATTGATATTGATAAACGTCGTCGTGACAACGGTCAGGGTGAGTTTGCAGAAGTCATTCAGCGCCAGCAAGGCTTGAAAGACGAAGGTGTGTATCAAGATAAAATCAACCGGCTCAAAGATAACCTCGGTGACGCTCGTAAAGCCTATGACGAGCGCTCTATTTCTGAGCGAGAACAATTTCGCGATACCCTCCAGGGGCAAGCCTCTGAAGCGGTAGGGCGCCAAGAAAAGAAAGAGAAAGAGCTCACTGCGGATAAAATCGTAGAACTTGCCCGTCAAAAAGAATCTGCGTCGCGCACTTTGAAAAATCA
>JAJTIF010000341.1 GCA_021299675.1 Pseudomonadota bacterium
ACCTGGCGCTGCGTTTTTATAACGACGTCCAGATTCCTGAAGCCAGATCTTTTTATGGCTTCCAGATTGCGATGGAAAACATTCACGCAGAAACTTACGGTCTCTTGATCGACACCTATATCAAAGATGAGAAGCAGAAGAACTATCTCTTCCATG
Source organism: Pseudomonadota bacterium (assembly GCA_021299675.1). Taxonomy (GTDB): domain Bacteria; phylum Bdellovibrionota; class Bacteriovoracia; order Bacteriovoracales; family Bacteriovoracaceae; genus UBA6144. The sequence continues at coordinate 157 of JAJTIF010000341.1, forward strand.
CCATCGACAATATTCCGTGTATTAAGAAGAAAGCCGACTGGGCTCTTCGCTGGATTTATTCAAACGACAATTTTGCTGAACGCTTGGTTGCCTTCGCGGCAATCGAGGGAATTTTCTTCTCGGGTTCTTTCTGTTCTATTTTTTGGCTTAAGAAACGCGGCTTGATGCCGGGGCTGACTTTCTCGAATGAGTTAATCAGTCGCGACGAGGGACTGCACACAGATTTTGCCTGTCTTCTGTATAGGGATTATATACAGGACAAGCCGAGCAAAGAGCGCATTCTTGAGCTGATCACGGAAGCAGTAGAACTCGAGCAGGAATTCATCACGGAGGCGCTGCCGGTGTCTCTGATCGGGATGAACGCTGATATGATGAAAGAGTACATCCACTTCGTGGCTGATCGTCTCCTTCGCACCCTCGGGTACGAGGATCACTACGGCGCCAAGAATCCCTTCGACTGGATGGAGCTCATCAGCATGCAAGGCAAGACTAACTTTTTCGAAAAGCGCGTCGCTGAGTACCAAAAAGCAGGCGTCATGCAGTCGACTAAGACAGAAGGTGGAAACGCTTTCGAATTTTCAATGAGTATGGATTTTTAGGAGAACACAATGTTTGTAATCACTCGCTCTGGTAAACGTGAACCCGTTCAATTTGACAAAATCACGCACCGAATTTCACAACTTCTCTACGGACTTGATTCTGAGTTCGTGGATGCCTCTCAGGTCGCCAAACGTACCATCCAAGGTCTCTTCGATGGAATCACGACGGAAGAGCTGGATAATCTCTCGGCGGAAGTCTCGGCTTATCTGACTTCTAGTCACCCTGACTACGCTCGTCTCGCGGGACGAATCGCTGTGGCGAACCTTCACCGCTCTACTAGTGACTCTTTCATGGAGACGCTCGACAAGCTGTGGAACTTCACCGCTGAGCACTCAGGGGAGAAGACTCCTCTGATATCTGAAGACCTCTACACTTTCGCGACTGAGCACAAAGATCGCATCTCGGCTGAGATCGCTTACTCTCGTGATTTTGAGTTCGACTACTTCGGTTTTAAAACGCTGGAGCGCTCGTATCTCTTAAAGGTGCACAACAAGATCGTCGAGCGCCCGCAGCACATGTTCATGCGTGTGGCCCTTGGGGTCCAGCTCGGAAACATCGAAGAAGCTCTGAAGACTTATCACATGATCAGTGAGGGCTGGTTCACACACGCAAGCCCCACGCTCTTTAACGCCGGGACCAACAAGCCGCAGATGTCATCGTGCTTCCTCGTTGCTGCGAAGGACGACTCGATCGAAGGCATCTACGAGACCCTCAAGCAGTGTGCTCTCATTTCCCAGAGCGCCGGTGGGATTGGTCTCTCGATCCACAACATCCGCGCTAAGGGATCGTTCATCAAAGGCACCAACGGCACTTCTAACGGCATCGTGCCGATGCTTCGCGTGTTCAACGATACGGCCCGCTACGTGGATCAGGGCGGCGCTAAGCGCAAAGGCGCTTTTGCTATCTACCTCGAGCCATGGCACCCAGACTTCGAAGACTTCTTGGACCTCAAGAAGAACCACGGCAAAGAAGAAATGCGCGCCCGCGATCTCTTCTACGCCATGTGGACTCCGGATCTTTTCATGAAGCGTGTAGAAACAGACGGCACTTGGAGCTTCTTCTGTCCTAACAAAGCCCCAGGACTGCATGACTGCTTTGGCGAGAAGTTCGAAGCGCTCTATGAGAAGTACGAGAAAGAGGGACGTGCCGCCCGCACTATGAAGGCCCGTGACCTCTGGTTTAAGATCATCCAGTCTCAGATTGAGACTGGGTCTCCTTTCATGCTCTTCAAAGACAGCGCGAATAAGAAATCCAACCAGCAGAACTTGGGAACGATTAAGAGCTCAAACCTGTGCACCGAGATCATCCAGTACACCTCTGAGAAAGAGATCGCTGTGTGTAACCTTGCATCTATCGCTCTGCCCATGTTCGTGACCAAAGAGGGAACTTACGATTTCAAAAAGCTCTATGAAGTCACGTATCAAGTGACCCGCAACTTGAACCGTATCATTGATCTCAACTACTACCCAGTAGAAGAGGCGCGCTACTCGAACATGAAAAACCGTCCGATCGGGATTGGCGTGCAGGGTCTAGCGGATACCTTCTTTAAGATGCGCATGAGCTTCGACTCACCGGAAGCGCGTCAGTTGAACAAAGACATCTTTGAGGCGATCTATTTTGCTTCTCTCAAAGCTTCCAGTGACCTCGCGCGCGAGCACGGGGCCTATGATTCTTATGCCGGTTCTCCGATTTCAAACGGTGTTCTCCAGCACGATATGTGGGGAATCGCTGATTCAAAGAACTGGGATTGGACCGGACTGCGTAACCAGATCCGTGAAGTGGGCGTGAGAAATTCACTCCTGATGGCACCGATGCCAACGGCATCTACCTCTCAGATCCTGGGGAACAACGAGTGTATCGAGCCGATCACTTCAAACATATACACGCGCCGTGTGCTCTCAGGGGAGTTTGCGGTGGTGAATAAGTTTTTGGTGCGCGATCTGATTAAGCTGGGTCTGTGGAATGATCAGTTGAAAGATACTATCATCGCTCACAACGGCTCGGTTCAGTACATCGAAGGCTTGCCGGCGGAAATTAAAGAGATCTATCGCACTGTTTGGGAAATCAAGCAGAAGTCGATCCTAGAGATGTCGGCTGATCGAGGCGCCTATATCGATCAGTCACAATCTCTGAACATCCACATGGAAGATACTAACTTCGGAAAACTCTCAAGCCTGCATTTCTCAGCTTGGAAGTTGGGACTTAAGACCGGGATGTATTACCTGCGTACCCGCCCAGCGGTGGATGCGATCAAGTTCACTATTAAGCAGCCGGTGGTTAAGGCAGCTCAACCTGTGGCCATTCCACAAGTGAACATGGCCGAGCAGGAAGCGGCGATGATGTGTTCTCTGGATAACCCAGAGGCCTGTGTGTCTTGCGGTAGTTAATTGTTCTAGAGAAAGAGTTCAAATCGCCCTTTCGCTTGGGGCGAGAATGTTCGGGGGTGGATCGTGTGTGTTCGCGTTCCACCCCCACTATAAAAGCGAGTTCTCAAAAAATCTTAAATCTTCACTGCCAGCGATGTTTTCTTTGAGCTCTTCAAGGATGCGATAGAGCGGCACCGCCATATTGTAGCCATCTTCGTTCACGCCGTACTTGCTTTGGGCATACACCACACCGACGACTTCTCCCGCTTCGTTAATTAAGGGACCACCTGAGTTTCCGGAGTGGACCGGGGCAAAAAAGAGCCAAGTATTTCGTCGGTAGGGTTGGAGGCCTGAGCCTTCAGAGTAGTGAATCCCTTCACCGGCCGGATTCCCAATCGCTGCAAACACTCCCGCATAATCGGGCGATCGTGTCGCCCGCAGGCGGTGGCGGGGAAGAGTTTGTATTTGGCGAGGATTTCGATTGAAAAGACCTGGTTTCTTAGACTTCATTTTTATCAAACAAAAATCCATCTCCCGATGGCAGTACACCACGCGCTCACAATCAAAGGAATCTTTGCCATCACCTGTTTGCATGCGCAGGCTTTTGCATTGAGTGGTGTTGCTGCGACTGGTGGAGAGCACATGTTGGTTGGTCAGGATGTAGCCTTGGCCGATATGAAAAGCGGTTCCAAAGGAGCCGGCATCATCACCCGGTGTGGCCCTGAGGGTTGCATCCGAGAGGGCACGGATAGTTTCAAATTTTTCATGTGAGACGTTGAGGGATTTTGAAGAGCCGCGAAACTCCCACTCACGAGAGGGCTCACGCTCGCTGAAATTTTGATAGAGAGTGGCAGTGGAGAGAGTCACATGTTCGGATTTCACTCGCACGCCTGAGTAAACGGCGCTAAAGGGCATGACAGTGCGACTGGGCACAATGACCGCATGACAAAGGGAAGTAACGAATGTGAGCAGCACCCATAAAAATTGCATAGGGCATTGTGGCCCAAAATAAGCGGCAGATGTTCAAGCCCGGTAGACTTTACAAAGCGTAGCTTTTTGGGGCATGATAAGTGTATGAAATTACTTCTTTTACTTCTGCTTTCTCTCCTCTCACACGCGGCTCTGGCTGAAAAAGATTTGGGTGTGGGTTTTAGTCTGGGTCATCCCACGGGTGTGACTGCTCGTAAATGGATCGAGGATGCTCGTTCGATCGATGCGTCTGCAGGATGGAGCTTTGGTAGTGACCCCCACCTGATTCTTCAAGGGGCCTATGTTTTTCATTTCAAGGACGCGCTTTACTTCAACGACAAGCACCCGCTTGATGTTTACATCGGCGCTGGGGGCATGATTGATTTTGATGATGACATCGAGCTCGGTGCCCGTCTGCCACTAGGGCTCTCGTATTATTTTAATAACCGCGAAGCGGAAGGTTTTGCGGAGTTTTCTCCCACGCTGGAACTTGTGCCCAAGACCAACTTTGGCGCTCAACTGGCCCTCGGGATGCGCATCTACTTTTAGATAAAGTCTATAACTTCTTCGGTTTTATCGATTATCTCTCTTCCTTCCTCTTGGCTAAGATGAATGAAGGAGGTTTCTATGAGACAGGTTCTCATTCTTTTAGCGTTTATTACGATGGTGATAGCTTCGAGCTGCGCCCACCAGTTTGCTGGAGGCTCTCAAGAACCGCTGGATCCACGGACGACTATTATTCCTCGTTAGGGAGTGGGCCGCGCCAGGCGCTCTGAATAGAGATGCAGGTGAGAGAGGTCCACTGCACTTTGGTCCTTAAACTGACACACATCCACTCCCTTAAGTTTTACCACCAGACCCTTAAGTTGTTTCAGACAGACGTCTGAGCCCAGCGGGTTGGAGAGTTTGGTCTTGAGGTCCAGAGGGTAAGGGCCTAGGCCCTTGAGCGCTTTCTGCGCCAGGCAATTTCCCTTACAGGAGAAGTACTTGACCTCTTGGGCCTGAAGGGTTGAGGTGAATAGACCTGTAACCATAAGAGTGGCCATACTTAACCTCAGGCCCGCCATAAGTTTCACCAGTAACATTTTATTCTCCTTGGGGTCAGCTCGGTTGTGGGTTTAGTATGACATCATGGGGCCAGCAGCAAAATATATTCTCGTCGTCGATGATGAACAAGATATCTGTGATCTGCTCTCTTTAGAGCTGATGGATCAGGGTTACCACTATTTCATTGCCAACAGTGTAACAGAGGCGGTGAAGATTTTGAAAAATTCAC
>JAJTIF010000073.1 GCA_021299675.1 Pseudomonadota bacterium
AGAAGTACCTGAGGAGCGCAAGGGCCAGAGAGCGCCCTTCTTTTTCACGCTGGATTTAAACCTGCAACGTAAACTCTCAGGAACCTGGTCGGCACTTATTGGCGTAACCAATCTCTTCGATACCACGCAGACCAAGATGCGTGAAAGCCCTCTCGCCTGGCGCGTCCACGGCGCCGATCACGTGCATCTGGATAATCGCCACATCTGGGGTCCACTGCAGGGACGAGTGATCTATGCGGGGCTCAGGGCAGAGTTTATTTAATCGTCGTTTTTAAACAGACGAACCCTATACTTCCCAGGATCCTCTTCTCGAATTCCCCACTTCCCGGGCGCCACCGGTGTGCCACCACTGAGCAGGGTCTCGTAGTACGCCAGGATCGCAGGCCAATCCGCGGAAGCTGAATCTTCCTCTAGCAGCACTCCCGATTGGCGCCAGTAGGAAGCTGCAGGGAATGAGGTCTTCTCCAGCATAAACTGACTCGGAAAGAAGCCCGAATAGTGAGTTGCAGTTAGTGGATTTCCTAGAACTTTTGAGCTCGTCGTGTTCAGGTCCTGGATGATCGTTATCTGGTCCGCGCTGTTAAACTTCGCACAGGTGAAATCCGACTCATGGTTGAAGTCTCCAGCCGAGTCACTGATTCGCAGAAAGTTTGTCGGGGAAGACGTTGTAATGCTCCCGAGGAGATAGGATTCGTAGTGACCCTTCGTTTCGAGCACCAGCCAGGTGAATTTCCCGGCGCCGATGAGATCAGCATCGGTAATAAGATAGGAATCTGCGATGGTGCCGTAGGTTGTGTCTTTACGAATCGAGGCTGGAAAAACTTCGCTACAAGTGAATTCAGTCGGGATGGAGGTTGAGTAGAGGGATCGACCGGAGGGGACAAGTGCAAGGATATTGTCGGAGACCCCACTATTGACACGCACGGGCTTTGCGTTAGTGGTTGCGTCCGTCGTGACCGTTGCCGCAGGAGACTCAACCATCCAGCCGTTAATGATCGCTCCACGCACTATACCGGTCGCACTGTTGTCTCGCACCAGTGTAGCGTTCCCTATTGAGCTCATGGCCAAAACGGCTTCCCAGCGGGTGCGACTGTCGATATGGATATCCTGAAGTGTTCCATGGTTTGTGAGCACACCGAAGGAGGATTGACTTAAAGTCGTGCCCTGGGTGTTGAGACTTGAGGCCACTGTCACGCCAGCGATCACACCAGTAGCGTTGTTGATATTAGCAATTCCGGAGATACTCGAAATCGCCGTATTCGAGAGGATCCCATTCTGCGCGATACTATCATAAATTTTTCCAGAGTTAGAGGTCACCAACCCAGAGACCTCTCCGACCGTCGTGCGGAAGCTTGTAAAGCTCGAAAGTTTTTCAATCAGGCCGCTGGGGTTGTTGACATTGACTGCACCAGCGAGTTTCGCATTCGATGTTGTGTTGGTGAGCTTTGAGCTTATGATTCGAACATCTCTGATGACTCCATCATTGACTGCCACAAAAGGAGAAATCTGTGTCCCTGGGCTTGCGCCGATTTCCTGGATGAGTGTGTGGGCCATGGTCATGTTTTGAATCGTACCAGCGTTTGAAATAATCGGAGCGAGGTTGCCGGAGCCAGTAAAGTTAGGTTTAAAAAATCCGAAGAGGAACCCCTTGCCTCCACTTAAAGTCGCACCGGAGGGTACGGAGATACCAGCCGAGTCAGAAATATTCACCCCGGACTCCAAAACCATGTGACGAGAACCGGCATCTGCTAGGATCGAGTCCAACTGGAAGCGGTTACAGATACGGATTGGATTGGATTCAGTCCCCCGAGAGGCAATCTGTGTCGCAATGGGGGCGATGTTTTCAAGCAAACCACAGGGGTGCTGCTCGGCGATCAAATAGGGTAATGAGCCTGCGTGATGAATCCAATTGGCGTTAGCCGCGAAGGCATTCATGCTGACCGGATCGCGCACCTGTGCGCCGATAGAATTTGTAGAACCGAGTCCGACGGCATCAGTACTCCCAGCGCTCACGGTAGGAGAGATGGCACTATTAATATAGGTGAAATCACTGAAGGTGTAGCTGCCTAGATTCTCACCCGAGAGCGCACTGCGATTACATCCGCTCAAACATTCATCAATGATACTGCCACTAAAATACCCACGAGAAATAAGACCGCTGTAGGCGTTGCGACCAACGATGCCTCCGACTGAGCCAGCGACTTCGCCCCCGGCGTAGATCGCCGAGTTGGCATAGAAGTTTTGAATCCCCATGCTGCCTGAACCAAGGAAGCCAAAGAGACCACCGATCTGGGATCCACTAGAAACAATAATTCCATCATGGGAGAGCAGTTCAATGCCATTCATAACGGCACTTCCAGCCTGAATAAATCCCACCAAGCCTCCAATAGAGTTCACTGGGTTGGAGTCATTTTGGATCACATGAGTGGAGCGGGCAAAGACTTCACGAAAGTATTGTGTGTCCTGGATAACCCCCACCACACCACCGGCACCATTGCCATTGGCCTTGATCCACACATCCTCCAGTTTGATTTTTTTATAACTCGCCCAATCCGAGGATCCGACGACTCCACCGATGTTGTTTGCTCCATTAAAACGAGCCTCGAGGTTTGCCTTGGAAAGCTTAATCCCTTTCACAAGACCGAACTCAGTGTTACCCGTGACCTTGCCGGCAAGGGTCCCAATCTGACTGCTTCCGGTGATCTCCACTGAAGAGAAATTTACATCATTAAGAAATTTTCCTGTCGTAGGACTTGAGTCCCACAGCCCGATGAATCCGACATTATCTTCGTCTTCCATTCGCATCCGCAGACCCGTCAAGGTGTAACCTCCTCCATCGAAGCTTCCCGTGAAGGCAGTGGTGGTGTAAGTTGTAGCACAATCGGTAGTGTCACTGTACTCGCCCCCGAGCGGCTGCCAGTTGGCTGAATCATCCCAGCAATCTTTTTGACCAACTGGGAGAGCAGACTCCAGAGCGGTTCCTTCAACCAAAGCTTTGGTGTAGGTATTTAAATTGATGTCTGTCATGAGGCGAAACGAGTTCGCCAGAGCGACATCGTGCATGCCATAGAGCTGCTCAGCGGAGCAGATCAGGTGCGGATTAGTCAGTGAGCCATTGCCTCCTGCAAAGGGATGAGCCAGGTGAGTGGTTTTTAAACGCCGTCCTTCACAGAGAGTCGCATCGGGAAGATTCATCACAAGCAGATGTGTGTTGGTGCCTTCCACGAAATATTTTTTTCCAGGGACATCGCTCACCAGACCGTTGGGGAGATCGACCGCTGTCGGCACTTCTCCACTCACACCACAATCTGTCGAGTTCACATAATAATCTAGTCGCATACGAAAGGGTGAACGGGACGCATCGCCGACACTTCCCACCGGCAGTTTGATCCCCGTGGCTGGCGACATTCCTGTAAAAGTGCCACTGAGGTCTATGCACTTTGAAAGTCCTCCGCCAATGACCACTCCCTTGATGGATACATGCTCTAAGAGATGGACTCTCACCGACATGACCGGAGCCTTATTGGAGACGCGCCCAGAAGCGGTGGGATCGTTGCTACAAGTTTTCAAGGCATCGTAAGTCACACCCGTGGCAGCTGTGATGTTGGTGGAATCCGTGCAAGTGAGAATCTTAAAACCAGCGGAAGCCGGCGCGGCCACGTGACCTTTAAATACGGGCAGATCACAGCTGGACTGTGTGAGAGATAAATCCACAACTAATGGAGAGCCGTCTAGACTGTAACTAATAGTTTGAGCACAACGCAAAGCTGTGCTCCCATCGAGCGGACTCGCGCCATTCCAGGCCATGGAATAAAATCGCCAGTCACCGTTAGGCAGATCGATTTCAAACGAATTTGATGACAATAGGACTTTCCCGAAGCTCTCTCCTTTAAGACTTATCCCCCACACCATCAATCCCCCGCCGCTGACTGCTTCAAGGTCACTTCCCACAGCCGCAAAACCAGCGGTGGTCAATTTAAAAGCGGTCTTGGACGTTTTCTGCGCGCAGGATGTGGCCACAATCAGTAGCAAAAAAAGAAGAGTCATGGAGAAACGATTGTGCATAGATTTCCTATTCAATCATAGGAATCTCATCGGTTACTAAGGCGTGGAAATAAAGGAGGTAAAAAGAATCTTAATAAAAATAATGGCAAGATTTTGAGGTGAATCGACCAGAGTCTTTTCACCTCAAAACTCATAAGTGACTAGTTACTTTACACTTTCTCCGTGCTGGGAAATATCCAGACCTAAACGCTCTTCTTCTTCACTCACCCGCAGCGGCTTAATCGCGTTGGAGATAATGTAGAGAAGATAAGAGCCAAAATAACAGAAGACCATCACGATCACGAGAGCAAGCAGATGGTAGAAAAATGTCTTCGTTTCCCCCGCCATCAATCCCACGTCTTTCGCGAACACTGCCGTGAGAATCATGCCGACAATTCCTCCCACGCCATGACAGGGCAATACATCCAGCGTGTCATCCACACCCGATCTGGCTTTCACACTGAGGGCGAGGTTCGACACAAGAGCGCCGATAAAGCCAATCAGGATCGCCGCACCCACACTCACAAAACCTGCGGCCGGTGTGATGGCCACAAGACCCACCACCGCTCCGATACAAGCGCCCAGAGCTGAAGCTTTGCGCCCACGCAGGCGATCAAAAAACATCCAGGTGATCATCGCCACGGCTGAAGCGGTGTTGGTGTTCAAGAACGCAAGCACCGCTGTCTCATTGGCAGCCAGAGCGGATCCGGCGTTGAAGCCGAACCAGCCAAACCACAATAGACCCGTACCGAGAATGACATAAGGAATATGCGCCGGTTGATGACTCTGCTCTTTACGAGGTCCTAGAAAAATTGATCCTGCCAAAGCCGCCATAC
>JAJTIF010000072.1 GCA_021299675.1 Pseudomonadota bacterium
CTCAGTGCTGGCCATCAGCACACAACTCGAAAATTTCCAGAGAGAGAAAGTCCGCCGAGAGCATGAGCTGCAAGACCTGAGCTTTCGTTTTCAAGAGACGACCTCTCAGCTACGTACCGCTGAGCAGGAAGCGGAGCAAGAGATCCAAACGCGCCGCCGAGAGTTTGAGCAAAAGATCCTCGTCGACCGAGAGCTTCTGCTGGCCGAGGTGGAGCTGATCAAAAAGAAAGCCATCTTAGAGGTAGAAGAAGAGAAGCGGCGTCGCCTGGAAGACGCACACCGGAGCAAGGCAGAAATCCACCGCGAAGCCGACCAGCTCTTAGAGCAGGCGCACGAGAGGCTGAAAAGTGCTTCGCTCGAAGCCCAAGAGCGCGAGGCCCGGGCCCATGCGCGCTTCTTGGAAGCGCAAGCTCTCTACCAGCAAAAACAAAGGGACGCTGAACCCATCCTCAACCAAGCGCAGGATCGAGCTCGCACACAGATAATCGAAGCCGAAAGACACATCCAAAGTGAGTTCAACGCTCGTCGAGACAAGATGAAGGCGTATCTGGCGAAGAAGCAAGACAAGTCCCTGCGGGGACTGGTGAAGCTCACGGAGCTGCAATTACAAAAACTTTCTCGTCAAGAGCACCGCTCGCTCGCGAAGGTGGAAACTCTTAAGCGGCGCGAGCTGAAAAAAGTTTCTGAGCTGCGGCAGGTGGAGTTGTCGCGGCAGCAGGAGCTGCGCGACCGCGCGGCTCTCGAGGTGCGGGAAGAAAGAAAAAGCTTGATTCAGCAACTCAAGAAAGCCAAAGACAGTCAAGAACAGGAGCTGGCTGAGGCCAAGAAGCTCGCCTTCCAAAATCTCTCGCAGTCCAAGCAGAAAATGCTCGATGAAGCCAAGGCTGAGATCCAGCGCGAGCGCCAGCACTTCGAGCACACCAAAGAGCAGCGCCTGCTCAACGCCACTCTGGCGGTGATGAAGCTCGTCACTAAGGAGCAGGACGTGCCCGAGGGCTTTCAGCAGAACCTTAAGCTCGCCCTGACGCAAGCCCTCGAGGGGAAGTTCTCCGTGGCCACAGAGTCGGGAGAAAAGATCCTCGACTTCAACCCCTTAAAACAAAAATCAGTTCTTCCGGTTCTTCAAAAATATGCCTTACGAGTAGGACTGCCCGTGGCAGTGGCTTTAGTCCTGGCAATGGATCTGGGATCTCTTCGCTCATCGCTTGTGAGCTCCGGTCTGAATCTTTTACAGCAAAAAGAGTCAGCGGCGGAGAAATTTGTGCAGCAGCAAAAAGTAGAATGGAAAGAGCGCAATACCTTTAACCCCGAAACCACTTTAGGCTATAAGTCGAGCTACGTAGACAACGTGCTCTACACCACGGACTTCTTAGCGGTCATGGAGCAGGAGTCTTTTCAAAACGATTGGATCTTGAAGCTCCATGATTTCATCACCCGTGAGCTTGAGCTCTCCGAAGACGTGGCGATCGGCTACATCTCCTCTGAGGGCGCACTCATGAAAGAGCTGAGCCTCGCCCGCAGCGAAATTCACCCGAGCTTCAAAGAGCAGGGGATTAAAAAGATGCAGGACCTCGAGGCCACTCATCTGGGATGGCTGACTCAAAAAGTGAGTGACACCGCTAAGCTGCAAAGATTAGTGGAGTTTAGAAAAAGCTTCTATGAGACCTACTACCAGCAGCAGTTTAAAGCCAACCGTTCTATGGCGGGGCAGTCTGAAGCCACGACACCTTCCATAGATCAACTCTTGGCGCCCGCTGTCAAATAGACTTAGCTTACTGTGACCTGCTATGCTGAAAGAATGCAACTTACTCAACCTGTCCCAAAAGGCGGCTGCGCCGCTAAAGTTCCTGCTCTCATCCTGCGCGAGATCCTCGCCGGCGTTAAGTTTCCTCCGCTCATCCCTGGGGTGAGTGTCGACGGCGCGCTCTTTGATGATGCTGCGATCTTTGATGTCACGCCTGAGATCTCTTTGGTGCAGACGCTGGATTTTTTCACTCCTATTCTCGATGACCCTCATGACTTCGGAGCCGTGGCTGCTGCCAATGCGCTCAGTGATGTCTACGCCATGGGGGGGAGACCCAAAACCTGTATGGCGATCCTTGCGGCTCCGCTGGCGACGCTGGAGCCGGCGATCATCCGCGATGTCATGCAAGGGGCGAGTGATGTGATCACCAAGTCGAAAAGCTCTCTGGTCGGTGGGCACTCGATTGACGACGACACGCTGAAGTTTGGCCTTTCGGTCACGGGACTCGTGAACCCCAAGCACATCTGGAAAAACGATGGAGCCCGTGTGGGTGATGTGTTGATCCTTACTAAACCTTTGGGGACTGGCACTTTGTGCGCAGGACTCAAGCGTGGTGTGTACACGCAGGAAGTGATTCAAGAAGCCATCGATTCCATGAAGCGCTTGAACAACGCCATCGATTATCTCACGGACACACAGGGCATCCACGCCGCCACTGACATCACCGGCTTTGGTCTCGCAGGCCACAGTGTGCAGATGGCTCGCGCCTCGAAGGTCACGCTGGAGTTTAGTTTTAAGAGTCTTCCCCTTTTTAAAAAGACCATGAGTTCGCTGGAGGCGGGCCATCTCACGAAAGCCCATCGCTCCAACGACGAGTACACCCGTAAAGCCCTGAGCTGCTCTCTCTCGACACTTGAGCGTCAGGTGCTCTTTGACCCACAAACCAGCGGCGGACTCTTGTTGAGTGTGGCCAAAGAGGCGAGTGAGCAAATCGTCCAAGAACTCAAGGCACACTTTCCTGGTGTCGCGATTGTGGGTGAGGTGAGAGAGCTTAAACATCACCACGTCTATGTCCACTGAGCTCGAAGATCTCTTTATAAATGAGATTCCTCTCATCGACGTGCGGGCACCGGTGGAATTTCTCGCGGGCCATCTGCCTCATGCGGTCAACCTGCCTTTGATGAGTGATGAAGAGCGCCACCTGGTGGGGATCTGCTACAAAGAGCAGGGTCAGGAGAAAGCCATTGAGCTGGGTCACCAGCTGGTGAGCGGCGAGAATAAAAACAAAAAGATTCAGGCCTGGATCGAATTTCTGCAAAAAAATCCCAGTGCTGAGGTCATGTGTCTGCGCGGAGGCCTGCGCTCGCAGATCTCCTGTCAGTGGATCACAGAAGCTGGCATCGCTCGTAAACCCATCCCGGGCGGCTACAAGCGGCTGCGCCAGTTTCTTCTCTCGCAGCTTGAAGAAAAACCTCTGCCGAAATTAGTGCGACTTGGTGGTATGACCGGGACGGGGAAAACAGATCTCTTGAAGACTCTTGATCATTACATTGATATCGAAGAGCTCGCGCACCATCGAGGTTCGGCTTTTGGCGATCATGGACAGCAGCCGAGTCAGGCCAGTTTCGAGAGTGCCTTGGGGGCCAAACTCATTGGTATGAAGCAGGCCGTAGTGGAGGACGAGTCCATCCGACTAGGCAATGTGAGAATCCCCAATCGCTTCTACCTGCACATGCAGGAGACACCGCTTGTCATGCTCGAAGTGCCGCTTGAAGAGCGCGTGGCGAATATCTATCGGGATTACGTGAAAAATAATGATCAATCTTTTTTTAGAGAACGCGTGCAGAGGATTTCTAAGAAGCTGGGAGGTCAGCGCACGCGCGAGATTCTAGAACAGATGCAAGGTGCTTTTCAGGGCGCTCCAAGCATCGAGGCCCACAGCGCCTGGATCAGTCAGCTCTTAGGTGAGTACTACGACCCGGCGTACGAATTTTCGCTCGCCAAGCACAAAGAGAAGATTGTGTTTCGAGGTGGAGCGGATGAGGTCAGAGACTTTTTACTGAAGCTCCAGCTCTAGCGCCACCGGCAGATGATCCGAAAAGCCAAGCCCTGTCGTGGGCTGGTAGCGGATGGGTCTTGATTCCTGCTGCCCGCGGAAATCGTAGTTTTCAATCAATGCTCCGTTGTCAGTGAAGATCGAGACATCCGTGAAGTCACTCGGCTTGACCAGGCGCGATCCCTTCATGACAAAGATATGATCCAGGCTATGCCAGACGCCACGGTGACTGTAGCTCGCCAGGGCCGCAAAGGGGACTCCAAGAGCTCGAGCTTCCGCTTCAGCGTCGTAGAAGTCGGGAAGGATGAAAGTGGAGAGAGCGTTCTGCTGATCATCTAGCGCAGTGTTGAAGTCGCCGGCGAGGATGACGAGATCAC
>JAJTIF010000367.1 GCA_021299675.1 Pseudomonadota bacterium
CTTTTTTCTACAAAGAATTTCACTCGTTACACGCACCATCGGAGCACCCCCTTTCTAACCTTCACATTTCACCCCGCCGGTTCGTACCCTTTTTATGCGCCAAGCACCTATCCCAAGCGCCAGCACCAGGGTTTGCGTGAAAAAAGGTGGTGCTTGGCGCATCTACGCGCCAAGCACCACCTGTAACTGGAGCATGTCTGGTGCAAGTGACGCCTGGCGCCTGGGAACTGCTTCTACCTGGGCTGGGCTGGTGGGCTGCACACGGATGGACTACAAAGAGGCAGCACGAACTCACAAACTGTTTATTTCAACGATGTAATAAAGGGTTCAGCAGCCAATGGTTTTGAGTTGTGTGTTGCTTCTTTCCCCTCCATTTGAGTGATTTTTCGCGATTCTTCACAGTAACTGAGGGTTGGTGCAAAAAGCACTCAGTGGTGCGGTTGTGGGTAACCGATGCCTCACGGTCAATCAATTTTGCTGGGAAAGAGTATAATTGGTCCATTTGTTGGAAGGAGGGAACAACTGGGAGGATATCGACATTTGGGAAACCTTTGCCCCCATTAGTCAGCAGAGCCTGTAGCTTGCACCGCAGCTTAAAGGAAATAGATCAGGGAGAGGCTTCAGTAAATGTCCGCAAGCAACAAGCCCTATGTAGATCCTGTCAGGTTCGGACCGAAACAAGGAACCAGAACGAAGTAATACTATGCACCCACATTTGTGAGTCAATGACCGTTGGTGATGATGATCCCTATTGCAATCAAAATAGGAATGTTTAAAATTACCACAAAGGTCACCTCTTTCTTGTTGTTGTTTCGTTTCATCCGAAAAGCTGCAAAAGCTGCATGTGAGAAGGAAATACTAGCTATTTGGTAAATTTGATGAAGCAAGTGCACAAACCTCTCTGTTGGGGATCAAAAGAATTACGAGCAGCTTTGAGTACAGCTTCATATTCTGTGAGGTGATTTCGGGTAAGAAAAACTTGATTCCTTTGGTTTGTCCAAAGAAATCGCTTTGCCATGAAGCCATCCTTACAAATAACAGTATCCATTTTGTTTCCCATCGGATTGGTAGAGGGCGTGTCTCCAAGGGTTCCTACGAAGGAAGTAGACCATAGAGGAAGGCTGACAAACTCTCTGAAACCTGAAGGTGTCAACAAGATTGAAGAGGAAAGTAACTTACCTTGTGAAGCTTGAGCTAGAAAGGGTGTTGTGGCTTCAGGAGACTCAACGAGAAAATGAGCCCCAAGATTGCCCAGAACCAATATTGGCATTCCCTACACAGTTAGGCAAGCTACAAAGGTGAATAAACAATAGTCAGAACGGTGTCCTGTTACAGCTATCAGGTTATTACCCTCAGTATTATTTGTGCGTTGTTCTTTTTGCGGGGTGACACCACGAGTCTAAGACTCTTGTGGCTAACAGGTACCTTGCGAAAATGGATAACGTACTTGAAGAACACAGTGAGTGTGACACAAAGTTAACACGACAACAATCTACGTTCTTGCTCACGACGCAAGAACAAGCGTGGTTGGCAGGAGGACGGTTTGTATTGTTTCACGAGCACTGAACTTAACGGTCACAGGACAAAAGCCGAAGCGAACGTAACAAAACACATAGTTGGGAAGAAACTTTATGCACATTAAAGCGCACAAAGGTTGTTACCCTTATTTGCCTTTCTCACTCAGTCAGTACCACCAGACAACGGACAAACATCCAGTTCTTATGGGAAGTGAATTGTTTATTTGTGAAAACAAGCTTGATTTCGGTATGTTTTCTCGACAGGGAGGACAAAGGGAGGTTGAAGGGAAAACATGGGTACAAGGAATGCAGGAATCGCTTTGTGCCCTTCCATTGTACCTCCCTTCTCTCCCACCTCTCCCGCTTGTCCTTATTACCTATTTACCCTCTCTGTAGATATTGACGAGTGTGCCTTCTGGGACATTGATTGTGACCGTTGTACAAATGTCCCGGTATCTTATTATTGTAGACACCAAGTGTATCCTCTGCAGAAGGTAGAGGGAGGTGAAGAGGGAGGTGAAGAGGGTGAAGGGGGAGTTGAAA
This sequence comes from Pseudomonadota bacterium, assembly GCA_021299675.1. Classification (GTDB taxonomy): domain Bacteria; phylum Bdellovibrionota; class Bacteriovoracia; order Bacteriovoracales; family Bacteriovoracaceae; genus UBA6144. Next base: position 2,061 of record JAJTIF010000367.1, read on the forward strand.
AGGGAGGTGAAGAGGGAGGTAATGTGGGAATCTGGGAATGTGGGAATGTGGAAACATCCAATAATCCGGGAATCCAGGAATCCAGGAATCCAGGAATCTGGGAACACAGGAGTCCGGGAACGCGGGAATTCGGGAATGCGGGAATGTGCAAAAGGAGAAGGAGAAGGAGAAGGAGGAGGAGGAGGAGAAGGAGAAGGAGGAAGAGAAAGAGAAGGAAGAGGAGAAGAGAGGATCTACGAGGGATGAGCAGAAGAGTGGATCCACGAGGGAGGAGCAGGAGGGAGGAAGAGGAGAGACAGAAGGAAGATTCCAATTAACTCTTTTCAGGAGAGACCTGCCAAAAACCACTCACCATGCTCGACTTTGCCTGTGGCTGGAATCACAACATCGCTTTGATGGAGGACTTCGACCTCCTCGTCTGGGGAGCCAACAACTACGGCCAACTCGGAATCAGAATCACAAACATGGGAATCCGGAACAAAACCCAGGAATCCAGGAGTGACCCCCTGGGAATTCCAGACTGACACACCGAGAATTCCGTACCAAAACTCTGGGAATTCCAGACCGAAACTCAGGGAATTCTGCACCGAAACTCCGGGAATTCCGGACCAAAATTCCGGGAATTCTGGTACTAAAGACCCATGTATTAAGCTGGAGAGTGAATTTAATTTTTTTTAAAAGCTCCAAAACGGGGGAACCCCTGCAAAAATTTTTGTTATTTTTTGGGACTTGGGAATTTTTCTGTGGATTTTAACTTGGCAGGCATTAAACAAAGCTGGGCACAATCTAATGATGAGATAGCTTAATTAAATTTGTGCTTTATCTTCTATTCCTTTTCTTCCCACAGCTCGCCTTAGGTCCTTCTTTGTAATTGTTTAGTGTCCTCTAAACATGCATTACACAAAGGAGTAACGGGATGAAGAGTTCATCTCCTTTGAGGCACTTTAAAAAATTCGGATTCATGCACAGGGTTATTGAATGGAAATGGAATTCATGCAAGCCGTACATGTTGGTACTGAAGCTTCTCCCCTCTTCAACGACCCCCACCTGGCCTCCATCTTGCGGCTTTTGGGGATATCTCACGAAGGACCCTGAGGTCAAGGCCAGTCAACTCAGTTGGTCAACCAACAGAGGTGTGTAACTTAACATCTTTACTAACACTCTGTAGCCTCTTGCTTGCAAGTTCCAACGTTGGCAACCTTTTTGGCACACCTTTTGCCGTATCTGGATGAAAGCCCTATTCCTTAACACCTTGAAGAGTTGTGGCCTGGGGCTAGCGCTCAAATTTTGAGGCCATCTTCAAAGATTGGAAGAAAGCAGATGGAGTGTATGTTTGCTTTTCTTTCCACTTTTTCAGCTGATTTTGTTCAGACACATGCCTTTTGAGTTACGCTTGCACTCACTCCGAGAACAACTTGTTGATTTACTCTTCCATACTGTTGTTGAACACTGGCACAAATGATGTATTTGCTGGACTTGGCAGAAGGGACAGCTGTTATTCAATTTCCTAGTGGATTTTCGCCATTCATGCCATTGCCGTTCATTTCCGGTTTGTTGGACAGAAAAGCTTCAACGTAACCAAGACTCTGGCACTTTTCTGGGACCAATATCACATTGAAGATGAAGGTCTGTTGTTTCTTCTTCACAGTTCTTTGACACTTTACAGTTGTACAGGTTCTTTGTCCTGAATTCTGTCAGAAACGTGGTGATGCCACAAAAGAAGATCTTATTGGACAGTATTTTTCCTTCACATTCGAACACTTATTGACACTGTTGATGTGCGAGCTGGCTAATGCCACCCAACAGGATTGTCCTTTTGATCCAGAGATGGTTACCTGTGTTGCCAAACACTTCCAGGGTAAGGATATTGCCTTCCATAGCTTGCTAACCAAGAAGGGGTGGTGTGGACATGGGTGTGGAAAAAACTACTTCAAAACTACTTGAGGCATCCAAATTCCGTGAAATGGTAAAGAAGCGAAACTTTGATTTCATCGATCTTATGCAGATAACAGAGGATGGGTATTATACCATCTTTACTGGTATTTAACTGTTCTTCCCTACCTAATGTTTACAAGCCTTTCGTGAGAAGAGACTACACCTCAATGCAAACGCGATTCAAGAAGAACAACTCGCCTTCGATTTATCGTTCTTGGAAGGTACAAATCCGGAAATTTCATAATTTTATTACTGTTCATGAATAAATGGTTGCCCCTCAACCTGTCTGCTCCAAATGCCAGAAGCCCAGGCACTCATCAAGCAACTCTCCAGCAGCACGAGTGCTTGTGCTTACCAAGCACCAGCCTTCTTGCAGCACCTTGGTGCCCTTTTTGGTGCACAGAGGGTGCCAGCACAAGCACTAGCACAAGCGCTCATTGTGCTTCCATGGTGCACGGGAGGTGCAAGCACAAGCACAAGCACTCACGGTGCTTCAAAGGTGCTGGTGCGTAAAATAGCCCAGAAATTTAAGCCCACGCGCCACTGGCGCATGGCGCCTGGGAAAGCGCTTGGCGCATAAAAAGGGTACGAACCGGCGGGGTGATGGTAGCCTTTTAAAAGGCTGCCCAGGGGCAGGAATTAAAAAGGCCTTAAAAGCCTACCCCTGCTAAAGTAACTCTGGTCAGAACAAAAAGTA
>JAJTIF010000157.1 GCA_021299675.1 Pseudomonadota bacterium
AACAATCGCCTGGATCAATGCTTCCCAGGGATGAAAGGCAAACGAGGTCCAAAAACTCGGCTGGCGGGAGCGGTGATGGGCCTCGTGCACGATAGGATAAACAGCATTGGTGTGGAACCAGCGGTGGGTCCAATAGAAATAAGTGTCTTGCACCACAAACATGAGCACCAGATGCAGGAGTCCCTTGAGCGTAACGCTCTCGTGAATCGAGACCCAGCCGCGGCGATAAAAATCGAGAGTCATGGCAATGAAGAACGCAAAAATAGCGAGGCTTATCAAAGAGTAGTACTGGTCTGATTTGGTGTCGGTGATGTTTTGCGAATTGGCCAAGCGACGATTGGGAAAAAATCTCAAGAGCTTATCGACCACGACTCCGCTCACACCATAACGTATGAGCATACTCATAAAAACCACCACAAAAGCCGGCCAAAATGTGAGAGAAACAGCTGAAATCATCAAGACTAGTGTGCCTTAAGGGAGCATAGGTCTGCAATGGATGAGTCTTAAACATTTGGTCACATTAACGCAGCGAGCAACGCTCAATCAGACCTTAAATCAGACCTTGTTCTCGAGCCAGAATGAGATAACGAAGATAAAGCTTGAGCGCGTCGCGTGGACTCATCTTCCAGAAACTCAGATGGTCTCCCTCTTCAATGAGTTCGAGAGATCGCGCGGCCTCAACCGCTGCCCCATTGAGCGGAGCGCTTCCTTCCGAAGGGCCATAGAGAAGCATGTCTCTCCACACAGGATCCACTCCGCTGGTGGCGCGCTGGTAATCATCACGCATGAAGACAGCATTAAAGACCGGAATCTCCGTGTCGAGTGGTTGCGGCGCTACGGCTGCCAAGGTCGCCAGACTGGTACGGCGATGTCCGTCGAGAACGGTATCAACCAGATGATCAGGAATGCGCGGATCGCGAGCAATGAGTGACAAGGGCGCCTTAAAAGCTTCAAGGATCTGCGGCAGATGACCTAAATAGAAATTATCTTTCTGGGATTTGTAGCTCGCGATGAAAGATCCATGAGGAGTTCCTCCGACATTGAACCAGGCGCGAAGATTTTCCCGAGCTTCATCAGAATACCGAGCGATGTACTCGCGCACGACACGCGAGCCCATGGAGCGCGAGATCACGATCTGTTTCTCATCCGCGTTTTCCAACTGACCCCGGGCTTCTTGGACTTGATCATTCATGGGTGCCACAGAATTGCGCGATACAACTTTAGTGCGCATCCCGAGCCGGCGGAACTCACGTGTCAGGAAGCGGTAGCTTGTGAGCTCGGTTTTATCGGTGATCAATGTGTAGGGAAAAGTCGTGTTCACAACTCCGCTTTCCCAACCCAACTGAGGAACAAAAGTAATCAAGAGGCGTTCATTGGCGAAAGTCTTTCGAAAGAGGTCTTTTGTCTCTTTAAGATCCAATACCTCAAGCTCTCTTTGTCTCTCTTTAAAGCTAAAGCCCCGTGACTGATTACGCTCTTCGGCAAGGCGCTTGTAATTTTTTACGGTGCAGGGCCATCCGCCCGTGAGCAGGACTTCGTGCCAGTCTGCGAAGCTAAAGCGCTGGCTTTGATCCATCACCGGGCAGCTCTTTGACTCGAGGGACTGAAAATAAACGAGTGCGCTTTGGTCTTGGAGATTCTCGAAACTTTTGTTTTCCGGGAGACCAAAAACATTAAGTGGGAAGGTTGCAGATTGAGCCAGTATCTCTTGTTTTGTCGCCTCAAGGGTGGTCTGCTGAGGGCAATTGACAGCTTGAATGTCTACTTTAATTTCTTCTAGAACAAGACGAGCATTTTTGCCCTTCTTTTTTAAGACCTGAGCTTTTTTTAAGATGGCTTCCCGCTGCGCTTCACTTAACTGACACCCTTCTTGCTGCTTAAGTTCTCCCACTAAACTTCTCACGGATTGAGTCAGTGGACTGAGCGCCAAGGCGCTGGTGGAAGAAACGCAGAGAATAGCCAGAAGGCTCACAGGATTGATAGTTTTCATAGGAGGAGAGTATATCCTGAGATTGGACCGTGATGTGTCAGTGAGAATTTTTTACAGGTCGAAGTAAGTCTTTAATTCTTCTCGTTGGCGGGCCTCTTCAGTCACGGACCTCAACCAGGAGGGATCAAGCTCCTCTGAGACTAACCAGCGCACCAGTATCCCCGAGGGGACATGCCTCAGCTGGCTTGAACTTTTTTTTGCATCAAGATGAGCTAAGAGACTTAGTTGCTGGCGAAGAGCCTGGGCTTTCTGGTGGAGCGATAAGATATTTTTAACCCGCCAGTTCGGGAAGTAATCCGAGAGAACCTCACCCTGATTTTTTGAGCGCAGAACTAAGGTCACGCAAAAACTTTCATGCAAGACGGCGTGGATGAAGTCCGGAGCGTGCAAGATCGCATGTGCCTTATTATTGGGCAGCAGAGTTGTCTCCCCTTTGATGAGAGTGCCTCTGATCACACCTTCCCCTAAATCTTTCTCTTCTTTAAAGGTGTAGAGGGTCTGGGCGTAGTCGCCGTAGAGAGGCATAAAGGCGCCGTGAAAGCCGTGGTCGTGCGGGAGCGTGTCCGAGGGAAGCCAGAAATAGAGATCGATGTTGAAAGTCTCGCGGGCGACAAGAGTCATGGGGTGGTGACTAAAGCCCAAAGAAGGAAAAGTTGCACCAGACAAGACTTCTCTGCCTAAACTTTGCTCGAGCAAGGTCACCGGATCAAATTTAAAAGTAGAGAAATCTTGATCTA
>JAJTIF010000351.1 GCA_021299675.1 Pseudomonadota bacterium
ATAACTGCCTGACTTATGTGTTGCTAATAAGAGAGTGCCGACCGATGAGTCGGCACTTTTTTTTCTTCGATCAAACTTTTGTTGGTAAATAGATTCGATTATAGAAATCAATAAAGATATCTAGATGCATCTGCAGCCGCTCCGCTCGTTTTGTCGTGCACCAGGTTTTCCGGATCAGACGATTGACTCCCGCTCGGAGCATCGCACAGGTATGATTCAGGATAAAAATGGGATCGTAATGCTTTTTCTTTAATTCACCCTGACCAGCAATCGCGCCTCGTCCACCGGGGTGGCGTCGATATTCGCGCCCGGGCAGATAGTGATTCACAAATTCCGGATACCGTTGATGCTCATCCGACTGCACCAGCGCCTTAAGGGTCACAGTTGAACTCATTTCTTCAAACATGGCCTTGAGTGTTTTCTTATGATCGTTGTCTCGCTTGCCGTACTTCTTTCGCGAACGCTCGGCGAGTAAACCAAAGGCAGGAATACGTCCGACTTTCGCGCTCAAGAGATAACGGTTCTTTGCATCTACTGCGAGGGACACAGTCAGTGGCTTCATCTTCGTGTGCTCACTGGTGACAAGATCGTCGAACTCCAAAGACTCCACTTTGCCTTTGAGTTGCTGCAAAAATTCCTGATGCCTCAGCCGCGCTTTTTTTGACAAATAGATCAGCTTGCGATCCACCGTGCGCCGATCAATTTTTAAAATCATCGCAGACCTGCGCATTGAAACACCGGCGGTCAGAAGCCGAAGCAGCGGAAGATTTTCCCGTCGTTTATGCTGCTTAAACTCCAAAGTTCCTGTAGCGGCGGAAAAGTGCCCCCCACAAGATTTACAGCGGTAGCGTTGAATCCAGCGGGATTCGCTACGACGATAAAAGCGACCGTATTTGATCACAGAAGTTTTGCCGCAAGAAGGTTGAAGATTGCAGGTCATCATGGATAGAGACTCTGCAAAAAAAGAGCCTCCCTGGGGGAGGCTCAAGTCGTGGAATTTTTTGATATCGTAAGGGAGAGGTTAGAATATATTTCGCATTATTTAGAAAAAATTTCTTATTCTAAACACTCTTACCAACACGAAACTCAGGCAGTTACGAATTCTTTTAGCTTACAATTTTGTGGTGTCTTGTCCCAGATCAATATCAAAATCTATTTTTACAAATCTCTCATTAAAATCGACGAAATCCATGTCATGGAATCTAACGCCGTTGGCATCCGGATCATAAACCCAGAAACCACCCTCCGTCTTAGGGCCACCAGGAAGAAAAGCTCCCTTATAATTCACAGAAATGGTCGAGGCCACAGGCCTGCGTGACAGGAGGATCACCGGAGAAGAGATGGCAGCTACGATCTCATTACCAAGATTGGCCAGCTCGACCCCGAAGTCATTGGTGCAAGTACTATAAACCTTGCCTTTGGTTTCCGTGATAGCAGCTTCGAAGACACTATTGGCATACTCCACCTGATTACCGTAACTGGTTTGGCAACCGAAGTCCTTAGCATGAAGAGCCGCGTATACTTTCACAAGCTGTTTACGGCCGTTTTTGTGACGGTACATATCATCCAGAAAAGAACGGGCCGTCACGTTTGATTGCTCGTACTCGTCGGTGACAAAGATGGTGACAAGATGGGCGTTAGGGCGCAGAAAGCCTGGAAACTCCCGCAATTTATTCATGACAGGAGTGAAACTCCGTTCCGTAGAGTCACCGCTGGTGCCGAGGCGGCCTACGGCTCCCTGAAAAAGTGCAATCGGATCTGCAGAGGTGCGATCAAGCACATCGCGAAAGCCAATGTAGGGGGCTTCGCTCTGGGCGGTGGACAGGAGCCCCATCTTCCAATCGAGTGAGCGGTTGAGGCGAAACTCCCTCATGAACTTCTCTGTGTTCGCAATCACTTCGTTTTGGATGACTGCCATCGAACCTGAGTTATCGATCACCCAGACGATATCAACCGCACCGCTTTCGCCAATCACTGAGTGCGTCTCAGAAAAGGTTAACTCACTCACGGTTTTAGAATGATAGACGTAGGAGCTATCTTTTCCGCAAGACAAGAGTGCTAAAAGTGGCAGTAATAAAATCTTCATGCTTACTTCCCTTCACAACGAGTTTGGGCCTTGGCGTAAAGCTGGAACAACTCATCAGGCCAGTAAACGCCATCAAAAGGATAGCTCTGAGAGCCCTGTTGACGAGCTGACTGGATCTTCGTCACCGTGTCCGTGGTGATCTCTGACTCTGCTTTATTATCTTGGGCCATCATGCGGATCTGGCTCATAGACTCAACTTTAACGAATTTCATCTTACGAATGACTTCCGCTAGAACCACTTCTCTATTCTTCCAAAATCTCAGCTTCTCGGCGTTGAGCTTTCTTTTTTCTTCCTCAAGTGCCGTTAGCACTTGTGCCTGGGCCTTAACCCAGTGAGGCTGCTCACCCACTGCTGGGAGTGCCGCCTGGATGCTCTCCGTGGCTAAATTCTGAAGTGTTTTTTGCTCTGTGGCTTTCTGTGCAATAGCAGCTTCGAAGAGCTGGATGCGAGAGTCACTGATCGTCGAGGTTTCTG
>JAJTIF010000372.1 GCA_021299675.1 Pseudomonadota bacterium
GAAAGGGCGTTGTCGGAAGCACGGGAATGAAGGCTCCGATGAAACCCAAAAGAAAGAAAACCCAGCCGAAGGCGAAAAGCACGGGTTTAAACACGCGCAGCTTTTTTTCCAAAGTCAGCTAGAAGTTCGCCTTGACAGGAGAAAGTGGTAGCGCTTGTCACTTTTACATCCACCCAGTGCCAGAGCATGTCGCTCTCGTCTTTAGGCGTGAAGTGCACCAGGCGGTTGCACGATGTGCGCCCCGTCCATTTGCTCTCCCCTTTAAAACTTCCCTTCTCGACCACCAGCATGCGGTAGGTCTGCCCTTCCATCGTTTTACGGATCTCGGCTTGAATTTCATTTTGCAGATCCATGATCTCGCGCAAGCGACGACCACGGATATCTTCGGTTAGCACGTCATCGATGCGCGCAGCCTTCGTCCCTTTACGAGCACTAAACGAGTAGGCGTAAATGAAGTCGTAGCGAGCGGCTCGCAAAAGCTTCAGAGTATCCTGGTGCTCTTCTTCCGTCTCATTGGGGAAGCCTGCAATGATGTCCGAACTGATCACAATGTTCGGGTTAGCCTTGCGCATTTTTTCGACCAGCCCGAGATAGTGTTCGACCGTGTACTCGCGGAGCATACGCTGGAGCACTGTATTTGAGCCCGACTGCACCGGCAGGTGCAGATGGTTAGCTAGCTTCTTTAAACTGCCGTGAGCGGCTACTAGCTCGTCTGAGACATCGTAAGGATGTGAGGTGGTGTAGCGGATGAGCTCGAGCCCATCGATTTTCTCTAGCTCTCCCAGCAGCTGGGCCAAGGATTCGCCGTTGTCTTTGCCATAGGAGTTCACATTTTGGCCCAAGAGAGTGATCTCTTGAACACCGGAATACTCGACGAGCCTTTGTACGTCTTTCACCACTTCGTCGAGGCGGCGAGACTTTTCACGGCCCCGCGTGAAAGGAACGATACAATAGCTACAAAATTTATCGCAGCCTTTGATGATGTTCACGAAAGCTTGGGGTGAGCCGTGAGTGATCTTGGTTTCGATCGAATAGTCTTCAGAGCGATCCCAAGTGGTCACAGAAAATTTACGGTCTCCCGCATACACGCGGTACACCATCTCACCGATGTTATCGATCACGTCGGTACCAAAGGCGAAGTCGAGTTGCTTATACTTCTTCACCAGGTCCTTGCCCTCGGTTTGTGCGATACAACCACCTGCCGCGATCACAACGTCTTTTTTACTAGCGATGTGCTTTGTTTCCCCGAGATGGGAATAGAACTTTTGATTGGCCAGATCGCGGATCGCACAGGTGTTAAAGATGAGCAGATCGGCGTCGGCTTCCACGTCGGTGGCAGTGAAGTTGAGCTTTGAGAGGTGGGACAGTATGCGTTCGCTGTCATGGTAGTTCATCTGACAGCCGTAAGTTTTCATCCAGACTTTCCGCTGCGGGAAATCCAGGTCACCAACACGGATAATATTAGGGTTTTCCATAGGGCGAAAAGATAACGATTTAGCCCCAATTCGACAAGCCAGAGGAGTAGGAAAAAGGCTCGACTTTACAGCAACTTAAGTGTTTTTTCTTCCACCACAGACATCAATGTCGCCGACAAGGTTATGAGTTCATCTAAAACGGCCGGTTTGAGTCCCTTAAAACTCGCCTCCAGGGCAGGTTTTTGACTCGTTCCATGGGAGCGATTTTTATCATCAAAGACCACTAGTCCCATCACCCCCTGCGGGTCAAAGACGCAGGTGATGTCGAGGTTAAAAATGATCGCACGGAAAAGCGGTCTACTCTCGGCTGCTTCTTTCCCGACATAGAGCATGGCCCTCACCACTTTACTCTCATCACCGCGACAACTCTCCAGCGCATCCTTGAGCACCTTCAGCGAGACTCGAAGCCATTCAATGGCCCGCCCTTCCTGAGTCAAATCTATTGCAGTCACAGCACCTGCATTCTCCAGGCTCAGGGCCTTCAAGCGGTCAAGAGAGTTTTTCAAACTCAAGTGGGTAAAGAAAAAATAAGACTGAGCACTCTCGGGGTTCACCAGTCGACCAAAACGATGAGTTTCATCGAAGAGATCCACACGCATCCGCGAGTTGAGAGTCTGCCACTGGAGCTTGAGCTCCGTCTTAGCTGTTCGGTTCAGCGTGACAAGATTCGGCCGTTCGTTTTCGCCCTGATTAAGGGCAAAGAAGAACCACTCCGGCTGCGGAGGTGAGTACTTTTTCAGATGAGCGGAGAGCTTGCGTGAAAAGAATGGCCACATGGTTAGATCGATTTTTTTAAAAAACTCATGAGCCCAGAAAGGCTGCTCTCCACCTGGAAGAGTGAGAGTTGGTCTTGTGTGTAGAACCCATCCTCCACCGCGCGGGCGAACCAATCCAAGAGCCCAGTGTAATAACCGTCGTGGTTCAAAAGCACGATGGGTTTAGTGTGCTCACCCAGCTGCTTCCAGGTAAGGATCTCGAAGAATTCATCCATCGTTCCAATGCCCCCAGGAAAAATCACAAAGGCATCTGAATGGTCATACATCATTTTTTTTCGTACGTGCATGTCAGAGACAATGTGCAAGTGTTTAAGCCCCGTGTGGCCCACTTCCCAGTCCATCAGTCGCTGCGGAATGACGCCGATGACCTCGCCTCCGAGCATCAGCATCTCATCGGCCATGATCCCCATCAAACCCACTTTCCCGCCCCCATAAACGAGACCCCAATCTTCTTTAAAGAAAGACTGCATCAGCTCCTGCGCCAGAAGTTTTCGATTAGTCCGCACACCCACACGGGCGCCACAAAAGACGGCGATGTTTTTCATTTCACTCCTCGCTTAACTCTTCTTCTTAGCCACCAGAACTCTGCCACCATGAACAATCCGAAACTGATGTACTGCCCGCCCGTTTTCCAGAAAGCCCACTGAGCGGTGGTTCCAAGGAATGACCAGTAGGCCATGAAACTACCGTAGAGAAACATAAAGGCAATCACGTGACGTTCAAAGTCTTTAAGCCACTCTTCGGGAAATGGCCAACTCTTGCCCATCTCTTTCATGCTTTCGACTAAAAACACTCTGCCGCGGGATTGGTTGAAGACTAGATAGAAGCCACAGATGAAGCCAGTGAAAGTGGGTTGAAGTTTAAACAGGATGCCTTCCTTCGCCACCAGCGCCAGGGTCCCAAGTACTAAGATGATTCCAAAATTTAATTTGGAAAGAGAGTGGACGTGACCATTGAGAATTTTTTCTAGACTGACTTCCAGTACGACAAGACCTAGACCGACGCTCAAGGCAATCTCGAGCGGTTGAGTTTCTTCGAGCCACCAATACGCCAAGGCCGGCAGAAAGGAGAGCCAGTGCATGAGAGGGGAACGCTTCTTTTTCATGCCCGGATGCTACGCTATTTTTCGCTCTTTTTCCTCACAGAATGCAGCGAAATCTAAAACAAGTTCACCCGGTTCTAGGATTTCAATCTTATGGCGCATCTCAAAGAGCCACTCGAAGAGCTCATTGCTGGGCTCCACCCAAGCTGCCCAGATCAAATCCCCATCTGGATTGGTCACCAGATAAGGTTTGCCGAGGAAGTGGTAGTCTGGAAGAAGTTTATTGTGTTGTGGATCTTTGATCTTCAACACCAATCGCGTTTCTTTATCCGACATCTCGCGCAGGGCGGAAATGAACTCCGCCACTTCGTGTGAATTCGCACGAGCAGCTTTCACTTTTTCTGATTTTTTAATGTTTATGATCTCGGCCAGTGGCAGTGCGATCAAGCCATGCTCGTGAGTCTCTTCTGCAACCAACGAAAGTTCTCCCTCGAGAAAAGCAATCTTACAAGGGATGATACTCATGACTTTTTTGGTAGGAGTCTCAATCAGAAGAGCCGACTGATCAAGCAGGCACTCTTCGATCAAATGGATCTTATGTTGCGCGAAGACGTCTCCTTCTGGAGCATCGGACGTGAAGTCTTGTTCCTGTTCACACTCAAGCCATTTCTGACGAAGCTGTAAGTACACAGGATAGGCTGGATGCAAGCGCTGTTCTTTCAGCAGCGGAATGAGCATTTGTTTGAGTGGAGCGCTGAGATTTTCGGAGACCATCGTTTCCATCACATGAGTCATGCGACACCACTGGGCCCAGTCCCAAGCTTGAAAGACTTCCTGGTCATGACCTGTTTGCCGAATCAACTCTTGCTTAGCTTCTTGGATGGAGACCATCAGAGACCTGGCCAGAGTCAGCGGGATTTGCGCCTTCTGGGCTTTTTCTTGCCAGTTGGACTGAGGGTCCAGGTCAGCAAACTCAGTGAGTTGAGTCCACAAAATAGCCTGAGATTTCAACGATTTAACTTTCATTCTTACTCCAAAGTGTTCCTGATTAAACTTGTCGGAATTACCCTTGAAGAACTTGAGTTTCTTTTTGCGCTAATCCTGAGATAATAGCCCTATGTTTTCAAAATTACTCAACTTAAACCCTCTTTTAGCGCTCGGGATCTTAATGATTGTCACCGTCGGTCTTGGATCTGGCGGCTTTCTCCCCTTTTTGAAGAATGACAAACTTAAACCCACGCCCTGTCGAGCAGCCCTCGTCAAACTCAAGAAAGCACTTCCTGGAAACTGGACCATGGAGTGTAACGACAACAACCTCGAAGTTGTCATCAACGAACTCCAGGTGGCAGAAACAGAAAAAGAATTTCGAACCGCTCTCTATCGTCAGCTCGCTTTTTACATGATCGAAATCGCTAAATACTCTCAGCCAGATATCTTAGAGAAAGTCTTCATTGTGGTGATTAAACTGAAACATGCAAAGTTGGAAATTAATGCTGTGACCGAGGGCAAATACATCGTGAAGCTCACGGGCCTGACTTCAAATCAATTTATCATGGATCACTTGAAGCAAACCGTGCAGGTCAAAGAAGTCATTAAATAGTTCTGCCTCATCATCTTGCCAAACACGTCCCTGGACCTCATAGCGCCAACAATGCAGGTATAGTCTTTCGGCTGGACTTCCTCCGTAGAGTGTATCACCTAGAATCGGGTGCCCCACGTGAGCGAGCTGAACTCTGATCTGGTGCCGATGACCTGTATCGAGTTTCACCAAGAGCAGACTTCGCTGGTCCTTTCTCGCAAGAGTCACATAACTCAAGGTTGCGACAGCTCCAGGAGAGCTTACCTTCATGAGACTGCCTCGAGGCCCATAGGAGATGAGCTCGTGAGAAAGTGAGTCCTGGTCTCTCGACGTCCCATCCACCACGGCTAAATAGTACTTACGCCGAAAAATGTTCAGGAAGTTTGCTCTAAGGCTGGAATAGATTGTATCTGATTTCGCATAGAGGATGAGGCCGGATGTCTCTCGGTCTAGGCGCCACAGCAGTCCGCGGTCAGCAGCTTCAGCATTGACTCGCAGGAGAGCGGCACGCCCGCAGCTGGCCAGCCAGCTACAAAGATTGGCATCGAGGTGATAGTCCTGCGAGACGGTGTGCACTCCAGCGGGCTTATGGATGGCTAGGAACTCCGAGGTCTCTTCGATAACTGAAGGCAGGGGGCCCTCATAGAGGGGATAAATCTCGCGGTGGTTGGTGAGGGACAAAGGGAGACGGACGGTGGCTCTCGCCTCGAGCGGGCGCTCGAGGAAGTTTTTTGAGAGGGCAGATTTTTTAATCTGCTGCCCAGACAAGTTAAACACTGATTTTAAGAGGTCACTCACCTGGGAGAACTTGGTTAGGACGCAGAACTCGATATCAGTCTGCACGAACCTTCTTCCCTTCCTTACGCAGATCAGATTTGCGAATCATGAATTCCACTCGCCGGTCATTGATTTCTGCGTTGTCGGTGGAGGCTGACTGGGGCCTCGAGTCACCGTAGGACACCACCGAGACGCGCTCAGGAGCAATTCCTCGTGACATAATAAGCTGAGCAATCGCTCCAGCTCTTTTCGCTGAAAGTACCCACGGGTCAGTTTCATTTTTAGCTGCATGTCCTTCGATGATAATGACCCAGTTGTGGTCCTTGAGCATCGTGAGAATCCGATCAAAGATCTGGGCATCAGCCTGCTCGACGCTCATGGAGTTTACAGCAAAAAAGAACTTATCCTTCATCCTCACCGAAATACTTTCTGGCATCTCATAGACGTTGGCATCTTCTGCTAGGTCGTACTCTTGAAGCATCTTTTTCATCTCTGAAAGCTGAGCATCACTTTCGCGGTTGATCTCCTGCTTATCGAGCAAACCTTCGGAGCTCAAGAACTCAATTGGAAACGGGCGCGGTGGCTGATCAGAGTCGATGATGGTGAGGGCATCACTGGGTGACTTACCCATCATCGCAGTTTCCCCCGCTTTCATCACGTTACCGCCGAAGGCATTACGGATCGAGCCCATGGCCGCTTCGTACTTCGCCGTTTCTGTTTTAGCAAACGAAAGTAGAAGAATGAAGAAGGTCAGGAGCAGCTGACACATATCGGAGAAGGTAGCCATCCATTCTGGAGAACCTTTCTTACAAGGAGGGCATTTATCGGCCATAACTATTCCTTCGCTTCTGGAGCAGTACGGTCTTTAGGGGGCAAGAAAGATTCAAGTTTCTCACGGATGGTTCGTGGGTTTTCTCCCGCGACGATCCCTAGTACTCCTGCCACCACGATGCTCATCTTCGTGGCTTCAGATTTACTAAAGCGCTTGAGCTTGGCTGCCATCGGGTTACAAAACACGGCCATGATGACCGCACCATAAAGAGTCGTCAAAAGTGCCACCGCCATAGCGGGACCGATCGAGCTGGGGTCTGACATGTTCTGAAGCATTTGCACCAGACCGATCAGGGTTCCGATCATACCAAAGGCGGGACCGTCACCGGCCATGCCTTCAAGGATCTCTGCTCCTCTCCCGTGGCGCTCTTCCAACGCCGAGATCTCAAGCTCCAAGATCCCTGAGATAACCTCAGGTGGGCGGTTATCGGCGGCCAGCGTAATCGCTTTTTTAAGAAACTTATCCTCGACCGGAACCTTTTCAAGGGCGAACACTGATTCACGACGAGCCACTTCGGAGAGCTTGATGATCTCATCGATCATGGCTTTGGGTTCAGTCATGACGTTCAGGAAAACTTTCGACACGACCGTCGCAAGCGACTTGAGATCTGAGGCTCCCCATTTAAGAGAGGTTGAAGCAGCGGTTCCTCCGATAACCAGAACCACTGAAGGAATATCGATGAAGATCCCGAAGGATCCTCCAAGGTAAATCGCCCAGATAATCGCTAGGTTCGCAAGCCCAAGTCCTACAATCGAGGTTAAATCCATACACAACATCCCGAAAAAATTTTCTTCTTAGAATAAGTATCGGAATCTATTGGGTAGAGTTTGAGGAATAAAAAAAGCCGCGTGGGACGCGGCTTTTTAAATATTAAACTATTTTGATCGGAATTATTTTACAGCTTTCTCGTCTAAAAGAGTGCTGTCGATGAAGTTCAGCATAGCCGCTCTGAGTGTCTCAAGGCTGATCTCTTCGTCTTCTGTGCGACCGACGAAAAGTTCTTTTTCGATCATCTCAACAGGAAAGCCTGTCATTTTAGAAAGCTCATCGAGGCTTACTTTTTTTGCAGGTGCTGTCTCAACTTCTCTCTCAATTGACATTCTGGACTCCTTGAATAACTCATCAGACCAATCCATGGCCTTAATGTTGTGTGACATGAGCGTATCGAGAGATAAAAAGAAGAGTCAATGTAACAAGAGCTGCTGTCAGAAGATGTTAGATGCACTCCAGAATAGGGGCATAAGCTTTGAATATTACGGAACTCTATGCTTAATATTTCTAGTTAAAAAAGGTGACAGAAAACTTTCAGACTTTCTTAACATCTCTTCAAATTCACTGGCTTTGCTACTTTTCAGTGTGACTCCCCCACCGGCGCCGTATTTCATTTCCTTCAGACCCAGATCAATTTCAGCCGTACGGATATTAATCGATCCGGCCAAA
>JAJTIF010000178.1 GCA_021299675.1 Pseudomonadota bacterium
TGAAGTGAGGCTTGTCTTGATAGTCGGAAACCAAGATCTCCCAGCGCGTCTCCACAGGCTTAAAACCAAAACCCTCAAAGATTTTCGACACGTTTTTATTCTTCTCCGTAGGGAGATACTCCCCCACAACTTTCGAAATATTTTTATCTTTTAGCAATTTCATGGTTTCGTTCATGATGAAGTTTTCTAGCCCGCGCGAAAAAACGCGGCAACTCAAAAGCCATTGATCAACAAAGGCGACATCTCCATCGAAGACAAAAATAATCACACTAACTAGTCCGTGATGTCCCAATCGATCTGAGAGCGTCACACTGAGAGGCAAATAAGTCTCTTTTTGCTCCATTATTTTTTTGGTCTGCACCAGATTATAGCGCTGGGTTCTCAAGTTAAATTGGTTGGTGCGCCCAGTGAGTTGAACAACTCGCTCAAGATCACTTTCTTTAAAAACAGTGATACTTGCTTTCATTTTGAGATCTCGCAAAAAATCATCTATGCTCATAAAGCCTTCACGAAGCTTTGAGCGTTCACTTTCAATCTGTTGCATTTCACTACGACGCTCATCTGTAGTTGTAAGAAAGGAGGACTCAAAATAATCACTGGTCGTAAGCTCTGTAAGGTATAAAGCTGGATCCCCTGATAATTCTGGGACAATAACGGAAGGGATTAGACTGCGTACAAGACTGCGCTCAAGGGGACTATCATCGATAAACAAAACTGAATCAAGTCCAATATTAAGCTCTTTAGTAATTTGCTTAATACTCTCCGCTTTATTCTCCCAACTGACTTTAAAGACAGAGATATCCGATTCGCGCAGGATCATCTCTGGATGATGACGAAAAACATCAAGGACATGGGGTAAATCATTTTTGCTCGCTACAGCGAGAAAGATCCCTCGCCTCTTTAGCTCTAAGAGATAAGCTTGAAAATCCCGGTAGATTTCACCTTCACCATCCGCACCTAAAATAATATCGTTGCCATCGTCACCTAGAATGCCACCCCAAATTGTTCCATCTAAATCCACAACGACACATTTCACTTGCACACCAAAACTTGATCGGCAAAGGCTCATTATCCTATCGGCTACTTTACCAAAAAAACGGGGGTGACAGAAACTTTTACTCAAATACCAGTAGCGGGAATCAAACCAATTCTCATGCCCATAAAAAGAAGCAAGAGAATTGATATCTAAATTGCTTTTTAAAGTCTTATTCAGATCTTTTGTTATTTGTAAAAATGAGGAGTCCCTCAAATGATCATGATTGCCAAAGAGACGATCTGAAACCTCGACAAAATTTGAAAAGAGGATAAGTGCTTGGGTGTGCTGCTCAAGTTGATTTCTCAAACTACGCTGGTAAGTGATCATATCTTCAAGAAATTGGGCAGGTGGAATACTTCGTTGATGAAAGCGCGCACGTAAGGCTTGAGTGGAGAACATGACAACGATCACATCTGCCTTGAACTGATAGAGTTCAGAGTCCGGTTTTAATATCGCCTCTTCCACCTGAGAATAGGATCTCAAGAAAAGTGTCGCCTCTTTTAAATGTGGCTTAAAGTCTTCGACAGTAAAGTCTCCTAAGAGCGCAATCCTCATCTTGAATTCCTTTGCATGCGACGATCAAAAACAGTGATTACTTTTTCAAGAGTGGGGTGCTCAACCAAACTAGCGAGCTCGCGCCACAAACCATCGTCGATCTTTTGCCCTAGAAGCTCTTCACTCACCTGAGAGAGCATCTCGAGCAGATCAAGCGAGCTGCCACCCAGCTCATAGAAGTTTGAGGATAAACTGACATAGGTCACTTCTAGTTGTCGCTGCCAAATGAGCGAGACGACTCCTCCGATGCCTTCCAGCCCACTCATATCTGGAAGAGGACTCTCTACTTCTAAAGCTGGTAGAAGAGAAATATCCACTTTACCATTTTGGTTCAAAGGAAATTCAGTGAGCCTGATATAAACCCATGGCACCATATAATCACTCAGCTGCTTGGCCAAGAAATCTCTCAAATCCTGAGGTTTTAAATCATTTGTCGATTGATAGTAAGCGATGAGTGTCTGCCTAGAGACTCTCACCAGCGCCACCGAGATCTCAGGGTGAGAGCACAAGGCCTCTTCAATAATGCCTGGCTCAATTCGAAAACCGTTGAGTTTAATTTGATGATCGCGTCTGCCTTTAAAATGAAGCTTACCACTCACCCACTCCGCCAGATCTCCCGTGGCATAAGAGGTGAAATCTTCTCCCCCTAAATACCCCTGTGCTAAACATCGACCAGAAATAATGATTTCTCCCTCAATGAGTTTAATTTCACAGTTCATTATCGGCTGACCAATAGGAACCTCATCACTTAAACTATCCTCTTGAGGATCAAAGCGATGCACCACACAGCCTACCGTCGCTTCAGTGGGGCCATATTCATTATAAATCTGACACACGCCTCTTGCGAGTTCTAGCGCCTTGAGTGCCACCGACACTCTCAAGCGATCCCCTCCCACGATAAGGGTTTCAAGTGAAGGAGGATACTGTTGGAGCTGGTTAAAAATCTGCAGGTGTGCAGGTGTGAGTTTAAGTTTATTGATCTTAGTATTGGAGCTGATCTCAGCTAAGAGCAGAGAAACATTCGTTTCTGAATAAAGGTGAAGTGTTCCCCCCTTGATCAGAGGAAGAAAAATTGAAGTCACAGTGAGGTCAAAGGCGATGGAGGTGAAAAGGGCAAAGTTGGAATCTTCGTTAACCTGATAAGCCTCACTAGCCCAGATCAAATAGTTCGACAGACTCTCATGACCTACGCTCACCCCTTTGGGCCTTCCGGTAGAGCCAGAAGTAAAAATCACATAGGCCCGATCTTTGGCATCATGCCTTAAGGTTTCAAGCTCTCGATGAATTTTTTCTTTGAATTTTTGAGGAGCGCTTGGATCCACCGGAAGATAGCTTGCCCCCAGTTTTAAAATCCCTAAGATCTGCACCACGAGTTCAATGCTTCGTTTTTGATCTACCACGATAATGTCTTGGCCCTTCATTCCCTTCTCGGCTATAGCTTTCGCGGCATCGCCACTCAATTCATCAAGTTCCCGATAAGAAATCTTTCTCTTCCCTTCCTGAAGAGCGGTGTGGCCAGGAAAATTGGCGGCTGCGCTCTTAAAAAGTTCCACGACTGTAGGAAGTGATTCCTTTGTGACACGCCCGCGCCCTGGAGAAAAATCTTTCCAAAAAGATCGCAGAAGAGATTGAACTTCGCCAGTACTGGTGTGGTTGGCGGCGACAGACATTTCAGTTTGCCCCTCACACTCAACAATGACAAAAGACAGAGGAGAAAGAGTCATAGGAATTGCCCGCGGGATCAAGCGGTGAAGTTTAAACTGAGGCGCGGAGAACCAGCTCTTTTCAATTTTTCCTAAATGAGAAATAAAAGCCGTGAAGCAGTATTTGTTTTTGATCCGTTGGGCATGATCCAGTAATCTGAGTGCGCAAGCGTTCATGATTGTAGGAAGTTCAAGGAGTGCACTCTCCCATCTATTGGCGCTAATCTCATCGTTACTTTCTAATTTCCTCAACAGCTGGGTCTGAATCTCCTGCCAGCTCTGCACCTTTTCTACGGGAATGAACACAGGGAGCGTGAGATTAGCAGTCGAGTCACAATCAAGAAAATGTCGTCTAAGATCCACTGGGACCATGAAAAGAGAGCAAGGCAGGGAGCTCATTTGCGCCAGAAAATGCATGAGTTTAGCTGAGAGTCCTGGCTTATTCCCTTCAAAAAACTCTTGAAGCACCACATCCCTTTCACCCACTGACAGCGGCGAAGAAAATCTTGGAAGTGAGGTCTGACGTTTTTTGACTGAGGATTGCTCATTGAGAAATCGCTCATCAGTCATCTTAAAATTTGTAGGAATCACGGCCTCACTTCGCAGGGCCTTAAAAATGTTACGCATCCAAAGCAGCACTCCTTGGGCATCCATGAGAGTATGATGGACACGAAAAAGAAGTGTAAGCCCGTGCACGTTTCTCAAATAATGAATCTCACTACTTCCAGCTGCAAGGGGGGCGCTGTAGTCAAGACTATCAATGATTTTGATGGGAGTAGCCCTAGAGCTTGCGACCCAAAGACGGCCCTTTTTATCAAGCATAGTGCCCAAGGAACTTTTGGCAACGCTAGCGACTGCGGCTTCGAGCTCCTCGACGCTCAACTCTCCCTCACCATGACAGAGGAATTGAATGGCAACGGGACCTGAGCTTTTCTCAGCGGCTAAATAAAGACGTTCAATAGGAGTCAAAGGGCGAGAATTCATGTTAGAATCAACTCTACAATGACATTGTAAGAAAGCAGCATCCGCCTCTAGTAGCATAGTCCGTCTGGACGTCAAGCCAAGGGAATTACCTTGGATGCGTCATGAGAGTTATCTCCACGGCATTAGAATATTAGTTGCGAATTAGTATTCAAATCAAA
>JAJTIF010000433.1 GCA_021299675.1 Pseudomonadota bacterium
AGAAGTACGCGTGGGTGATTACAACATGGGCAACGGGGACCTCACCATCGAAAGCAAACCCGGCTTCGGTCTTCGTGAGGCCCGTAAAGAACTTACCCAGATGCTCGAGAACGGATCCTGCAAATACGAAACCTACTCTGGGATTGATTCGTCTTTCAGTGATTGGGCTTTTAAGGAAAATCTTCGCTCCACTAAGCTTGGAACCCTTCTCCAGATGGCCAACAAGCAAGGAAAACTCAAAGCTGCTGTCCACCGGATCTATGCCGATGGTGAGAGTGAATACTGCTCGCACTACTACTATATTTTTATCTTCACCGATTCGACAGTCCTCTACGTCCTGATTGATCAAACAACCTAAGGAAGGCGCCCATGAAAGTATTAGCTCTTTGCTCACTTTTTTGACCTTAAATGCTTTTGTCACGACAGCCTTCCTGTGTGGTGATCCTGAGACGGTCGATGCCAATGAAAACCTAGCAAGCGTGAACTTGATCTTTGAACATCCGGACAATGAGATCATCGAAGTCCTACGCGTGAGCTTCAAGGACAAAGATGCCACTGTCACAAAAGTAAAGACGACAGAGAGTGGTTACAAGATTGAAACGAAGTCCCCGAAAGCGCGCCTGGAAATCAAGCGAAGCGATGTGAGCTACTGTGATTCAGAAGAGCTTTTTTCGCTCAAGCTCAATGCGAAAACCCTCAAGGACTGCCGCTGTTTTGAAGGGTAGATCTCTACACATCCTTTAAACAACTCATAGGATATTAAATCCTCACCCTTTGCTATAACAGTTCTCATGAAGCTTATGAGGAACTTGCAAAAGGGAACCAAAAGACTTCTGACGGCGGACCACTTCGGTGGTCCGCTTTCATTTTCAGGGAGGAACCCATGGAGAATCTATCACCGGGTCGAGGAAAAATTATCAAACTCTATCTGAAGAATTCGTTTAAATATCTACTCTATCCCTACTTCGAGTTTTACCGACTTTCCAAGCAAGATCTCAAAGAGCTGGCAAAGCTTAAGGAGCAGCGCCGGATGGACGATGAATCTTCCGAAGAGCTCTTTTGATGGCAGGGATCTGCATGAAGTCACTCCAGATAGATGTCTGTGACTTCATGTTCGCAAGACTCATGTACGCCGGCCCCACGGTGATTCCAATGACCGTTTGAGAAAACCAACTCCGATCGAGGTCAAGGCTATCAATGAACCCATAGCGGCCCCAGATTTTATCCTTGTACTCCCCTTGCTTCCACTGAGTCGCATCCCACATGACCTCTCCGGGGAGAAACATCGCCGAGGCAATGGCACAACCAATGCAGACTGTTCCCTTGAAGTCACCGGGCCCATAGACCTTATAACCCTCTGGGTCCTCACCTGCACTTAAGCCCCAAAATCCTTTTTTCATAGTGAGGGTTTTGGCTTTCGCTCGCAGATCTCGGTGCAAGAGAGAGGCACGGTAGCTATTGTGGTGATAGTTGCGATGACCGTCATCGAGTTCTCTGAAATCAATGAAGGCGGATGAGTACTGATGAATAAAGATCGGCATCTCATGTCCCATGATCCCGGAGAGAATCGCTCGAGGAGAATGAAACCTCAGCCACGCATGCCAGACATCATTGGAGATCGGTCTGGTTGGGTGACCAAGACCCAAGAGGAGAAGAATTTTTTGTTCAGCGTAAATGTTCCACTGGTAGGGCTCAAATCCTTTTTCGTCAGAGTAGGATAGTGACATGGTTTTCTTAAAGGGCTTGGCTCCGCCATCCGTGAGGTAGTCGGCGAAATCCATGTCCTGATAGAGCTCTGAGCTGATCGCTTGGATCTGACCACCGGGAAACACCTGTGCGGCATATAAGGCACCAGCCATGAAGAGTGCGGTATCAATCGGTGAGTACTCACTCTTCCACGCCCGCTGACCTGTCTCCCAATCAACCCAGTGAAGAAACCAGCCATTGCGACGGGGCACGTGGTCTCGGGCAAAAAGGAGAGCTTTTAAAATTCGCTCTTCAGCTTCTCTTCGATCGAGGAGACCACGTTTGGCGGCATTGGCCAAAACAGCCAAACCAAAGCCAGTCGAAGCGATCGAGGCCACACGATTAGTGGCGGGAGTATCTTTGAAATTAGATGCCTTGTCTCTGATGAGACCCGTGCGTGGATGAGCATGATCGAGAAAAAACTGAAGAGAGGTACGCTCAATCTCAGACTGTATTGGCCAATTTGCCAGGGCAGAGATCGGTAAAAAGAAGATAAGCATAAGGCATTTCATAGCGACCAGCATGCCAAAAAAATCAAAAAAGCTAAATCAAATAAACCTGACACGACCAAAACTCAGCCACTTATGACCTAGATATTTACACTCGAGGCAGCCACAGATAATCTGTGAGGATGAAACGCTTCCTCTTTTTGGCTTTTACTTTTATGGCTCAACCTGCTTTTGCCCAGAATATCCTCTACATCGGTGACTCCCATTCTTACGTGGCAAGCCTCTCCTCTGATGATGTTAGCAAGCGATTTGGAAATGTATTCATCAATGAATTTCTCGCTCGCAAGATCAAACTCTCCTACTACTCCGCCTGCGGATCATCACCTCAGAGCTGGGTCACCGGCTCTCGCACCGAGTGTGGCTTCACAAGTTATGATCAGGGAGAATTTATCAGCCTCACCAAGGCATCATTTGCCAGTCTGACCCAAATCCTGCGCCCGCAGGAACACACGGCGATCATAGTGAACCTCGGTGACAATATGTTTAACTGGAAAGTGACTGAAGGAAAAAGGTTGGCCACTTTGGGGAGCCAGACCATCAAAAATAAAGTCACTGGTTTTTTAAAAGCGCTCTCAGGAAAAGATTGCATCTGGATCGGCCCCACTTACCATGCCACTGGATCGATCTATGACAAACCAGATGCTATTGTTGACGAATTCTATGCTCAACTTGAAGCGGAGCTTAAGGGGACCTGCCGCCTCGTCGACAGCCGCGCTTTTGTGCCTAAGGGGCATGCTGGCGATGGGCTTCACCACAACAATGCGGACTCAAGGCTCTGGGCTGAGGGCGTCTTGAGTACTCTTTTTTTCTAAACTTCTTTTCGCGAAATCATCTTTCTTACGTAATCAATATGGACTCGCAGGAAATAAAACTGTTCAGCGAAAGCCGGACGCACACGCATATTGCGCACATCCTGCTCCACCCTCTCAAATTCTTTGTAGAGACTATCGAGCTTAGGGCCATCGGTCGTAGCTTTGATCTCGCGCTCAATCTTTAGAAGTGTCTTGTAACGGCGGCGGATTTTAAGTTCTCCCATCCACCTCAGCATGGCTGGAGTGGTGCGAACCAAAGGAATGATAAGAAGTAAGATGGGGAGGAAGACCACAAAGAAACGTCCTGTGAGACTCGCCAACCAAAAGGGCAGGTGACGATAAAGCAGAGTCTTTCCGGACTTGAAAAAATGCTGAGCATCCTCGCTGAGTTTCATGTTGTGAGCAATAGGCGCAGGAAACTCACCTCTTTTTTGAAACAGACCTGGATCCCCATGGATCGCTGTCGCGGCATCAAGCACCAGATCTGAGATCGCTGAGTGCAGACTTTCCTTGGCGACAATCTCAGCCATGACACTCACGAGCTTCACCGTTTGCGGAGGAAGATTGCGGGAAAAATCAATCACCCCCTCAGGGAGATCCAAGTTGTGGAGCGCATCGATTCGTCTCATATAAGCCGAAGCATTTTTAAAACTCATCAGTTTCACATTCTCGGCGCGCATGAGTTTTTTTAAATCATTGAGACTAGCATCCCCAGTCATGATAAACAGCCCATCCACCTCCCCCGCGATCAAGGCTTGAGTGGCGAGCTTCCCTTTCAGGTCAAGGAGTGTTGTTCCCTGACTCGCCTCAGGTTTAATTTTATTGAGAGCTAAGAGCTGGAGTGCAAGTTTACGAGTTCCACTTCCCTCAGCACCTATCGCCAGTCTTTTGCCCCGCATGTCCGAAAGGCGTTCGGTGTCTTTGCCGCGGTAAAAAAAGAACAGAGGCTGGTGCTTGACCGTTCCAAGAGAGACAACTCCTTGAAGATTAACCTCATCGTTAAAAAGTCCTCCCTGCACGAGGGCCAGATCAATTTTTGCTTTTGGGTCACTGAGGTGATGGAGATTTTCTAATGAACCAGAGGAAGTCAGGATCTCTACTTTCACCCCATGCTGGGCCAAGGCCTTCGCGTACTTTAAGCCCGTTTCATGAAAAGTTGATCCCTCAGGTCCTGTGATCATGCGAAGATGCTTAGGGGGAGCGCTCTTGAAGAAGGCGATCGTCCCACTCAGAAGTAAAATCCCCACAATCAATGCCAAGGTCGATGCGACCCGTGGGGTTACATCAAAGAGTTCCATCAGTTTTTTCATTCGGTCTTTCCTATTCTAAGCATAAAGTTGCCGTCTCTCACGTTCACATCCACAAGATGGAGACCCGGGAACGCAGGGATGAGTTTTTGTGAGTCAATTCGAACCCTCAGGGTGTTCGCTTTTTCTTTCTTTCCCACATACTTAAAAGTGCCGATCCCCTCAAGAGCATTCATCAAGCGCTTCCTTAAAAGCTTCAGGGCAATCGGTGTTAAGAACTTCAAATCCACCATGAACACTTCTAACTCACGGATGCGAACCTCAAAGACATCGGGCTCCGTAGAGACAAAATCCACCAGCGCATCAAAGGGTATGGTCATTAAATATTTTTTCACTTTGCCAGTGACATGCACTCCATCTTCTTGAAAGGAGATATTGAAGTCTTTGATCATATCCGGCATTTTTTCTTTCTCCGCTTCTGCCATCATGGTGGTGGTGAGGAGAGCTTGATTGAGTCGGATTCCCAGCGCCGGAGGGATTTTAAACTTTTCGTTAGAGGTATAGGGGACCTTCATGCTCACCGGCGGAACCTTCGCAAGCAGTGAGTGCAAGTGTAAGATGAAATAGTTCTCCCCTAGTCCGTCCTTGGAGTTTCGCCCAAGCTTAATGTCGCCGAGCTCGACATTTTTAAGGTAGGGAACGATATTCTTGAGCTTCATCCGGAGCATGAGTGCGTTTTCTTTAGCTTTGATCTCGTTATTGAGATTGAACTCAGATTCACTGGTGAAGCCCAGAACCCGGTTAAGGGTCTTTGCCGTGACTTCAAATTTTTCTCTCTCCAGGAGAGACGAAGCTAACTGCAGCTCAAGAGACTTCTTCTCTCGTTTGAGGGCCTGGAGGGCATCCTGATTTTTTTCAGTTTTGATCGTTGCCTCAATCCCGCGAAGAAGGGCATTTAGTTTCGCACGCTTCCTTTCAAAGCTTGAGAAATCTCCTGAGAGCGCAGCCAGATAACCCCGCATGGAGGCAATGCCAAGCGAGAGAAGCTGAACAGGAATCACCACACGGTCACGACTGGAGTTCTTTGAGCTCGCCTGATAGAAATAGGTTTCCGAGAGAGGGAACTCTAAAACCAGAAACTCTCCCTGACTAAGACTGGGTTTAACCGCAACTTGAAAACGAAACTGTAAGAGTTTCGGATCGATGCCCATGGCCCGAAAATCATCTATGGGCAGCTGCATGCGGCCTCGCAAAAAAATCACATTTTGCTTGGAATCAAAGTTGGCTTTGATTTCTTTGATAACATCTGAGCTTGCCAGGTGAAAGCCGAGCTGTTCGTTAATGAATGTTTCTGAGATGTAGATACTGGCCACGCGGCCCTGCTCTTCCTTAGGGTTCGCGGCTTGAGCTAAAGGAAGAGCACATAATATAAGAACGAGAAGATAATACATGAAGGTATTATTTTTTTATGAGGAGACTTAGTAAACAGGATTAAGGCTAGCGCAAGGCACAATCCTCACCCTCAAAAGGCACTTTGACATGCAGGGATAGGCTGTAGCTTGACTCATCCACTGACCAGCCTTGGATGAAATGAATATCCAGCACGTGCTCAAACTTCATCAGGTCCTGCAGGACAGTTTCCCGATTGAATTTTTCGGGGAACGCCTGCATGAGAATCTTGCTCACTTCAAAAAGATTTTTCACCACTCCGTTAATGACATTGTAAGAAAGCAGCATCCGCCTCTAGTAGCATAGTCCGTCTGGACGTCAAGCCAAGGGAATTACCTTGGATGCGTCATGAGAGTTATCTCCACGGCATTAGAATATTAGTTGCGAATTAGTATTCAAATCAAA
>JAJTIF010000284.1 GCA_021299675.1 Pseudomonadota bacterium
GACAGTTGGCTTCGAGCCGTTTTTGAAAACTTTCCACAACTTTTAGCTTAAATGCCCGCGACTCTGCGGGCATTTCTTTTTTAAACGCGACAATGTCTATGGCTTCAAAATTCATCTTGATGGTCTTAAACAAGCGTGGGAAATGCTCCCCTGGTGCCTGCACGTGGTGTAGTCCGCCTGAGTAGCCAACGAGAATCAGACCTTGGTCGAGCACTTCGATAATGTCGGCGATGCCGCCTCTGACACTCATGGGTTTACCTTCACTGTCCAGTCCTGTAAGTCGCTTCATGCGTCCTTCGGGAGCGATGACGATGAGAGATTTTTCATCGATGCGTTTCAGAAAGTGAGACCAGGATTCATCGCGCTTGCGAGTGATGGTCGAAGCGTTGGGGATCATCATTTTCCAAAAGGTCCCGACTAAAGGTCGGTTGAAGGTCTTGTCCGCGGCGGGCGCTACCATCTTGGAGATAAAGCGCCACAAGAATTTAAGTGGGAGGGCCTGGCTAAAGAGTGGCTCATAGAGAGAGGTGTGGTTGAGCAGCACCACCATGCGCGTCTGGTCCCAGACTGAACGATCGTAGGGGGTTAGCCACTTGACTTCAAGGCGATAGAAAATTTTTGAGAATGTTCGAATGAAGAGGACGAGAATAAAACCAATGAGTGAGCGCATGTAAAAATGGTACGCTCACCCGTCAAAAGTGGGTAGGAAAATCTTAGGCCAAGTAGGAGCTTAAGAGTGTTCCGACAATAAGACCAAGACCTAAAATGACTGTAAGGTTCATAAGCTCTCCAAGGTGAATATGAAGAGCTTATACCACTGAGTTAGCTTTGGGTGTTAGGAGTGTGTAAAAATGATAGAGAAATTAAAGCAGGCGTCTATTGCCCGCAGCACTTCTTAAACTTCTTGCCCGATCCACAGGTGCAGGGATCGTTACGACCAATCTTCGGCTCGAGGCGCTTCACGGACTGAGCACCCGCAATATTGCCTTCTTTAAAGAGCCATTTGCCGTCGACTTTTTCAAAGAGCGATGTTTCCTTATGAACGAGGTCTTTCTGGCTGGCCTTATCCTGGTAGTGAGCCTCGAACTCGACGATGCCTTTTGCATCCGCCTCAGTGCCGTTTTTGGTGGAGACAATCTTGATGCCTTTCCAGTTTGAGCTTTCGGCCCACTTCAGTGCCTCAGCTTCGCTGAATTCTTCGGCGTTGTGAGTAATCTGAGTAGAGGAGATAAAAGGGATCTTCAAAGTGGCGTACGCCGAGTAACGGGCACGCATAAGTTTTTCTGCGGTAGGAGCCGCTTTGCCTTCGTGAATCGGACCACAACAGTCAGCATAGTTTTTGGGCTTCGACTCAAGAGTTTGGCAAGGACAGATCATATTCACTCCAAAAGGTTGCATTTTTTCCTTCTTATGGTGCAATGATAAGGCTTCACTGTAAAGGAGAACTCCATGCTACCCCGCGCTCTGGAAAAGACTCTGCGTCGACTCGATCACCCTCATAAGATCCAGGACTGGATCTCAAAACTTCCCTACAATAGCGGCGACGAAACCCGCTCAGCACTAAGGGCATGGCAGCATAAAGAGGCCCACTGTTTTGAAGGCGCCCTGCTGGCCTGTTTGGCACTTGAGTACAATGGTCAGCCACCCATAGTGATGGATCTGCGCGGCCATGGGGATGATGACCACGTGGTGACGCTCTTTAAGCTCAAGGGCAAGTGGGGAGCGATTTCCAAGACCAATACCACCGTGCTGGACTTTAGACCGGCTTACTACAGCACCCTCAGAGAGCTGGCCATGAGTTACTGGGCCATGTATTTTAATTGGAAGGGCCAGTATGCCATGAAAGACTTCGCAGGCCCCATCGATCTCAGAAAATTTAAACAAGTGGATTGGCGCTATGGCGCTGATGACATGGGAGAGTTTGGGATGAAGTTTAATAAACTCCCACACCAGCTCTTGTGTCCGGTGCGAGATTTAAAAAAGCTTCCCAAGGTCCCAGAGCGTCTGCGCCTGGCGGGCTTTTTAGGATCAGACATGTTAGGGGTTAGGAAATCATGAAACTAGGAATCTACAAGCACTACAAAGGCATGCTCTATCGAGTGCATCAGGTGGTGCTGCATTCTGAGACACTCGAGCCCCATGTCTACTATGAAGCTCTCTATACCAACAGCCTTGGCCAGTTTTGGATTCGGCCTAAAAAAATGTTCGAAGAGACGGTTGTGATTGAAGGAAAAACGCTGCCGCGCTTTGAGTACGTGGGTGATGAGAAAGGATCCAAGCGTGTCTAGTCTCAATCCATTAATGATTGCCGAGGCTTCGCTCAGGGCCAATATCATCAAGCTCGAGGGGGGCTCGTTTCTGGTCGCCGGTCAGAACCAGTTTCTCACTCTCTGGACGAGAGATTTCTGCCACGCCTGCCGAGGCCTTTTTGCGCTAGGGGAAGTGGAAGTCATCAAGTCGCATTTGGGCTTCCTCTTAGAGAATCTTAACCCACAAGGACTTGTGCCACGGGTGATCGACAATCAGCTTGTACAGTTTCGCGTTGCCTATCAGAGTTTGCGAAAAAATCTGCCCTTCATGCCTAGGC
Source organism: Pseudomonadota bacterium (assembly GCA_021299675.1). Taxonomy (GTDB): domain Bacteria; phylum Bdellovibrionota; class Bacteriovoracia; order Bacteriovoracales; family Bacteriovoracaceae; genus UBA6144. The sequence goes on from JAJTIF010000284.1 coordinate 2,588, forward strand.
TTAAAATCAAAGAGCCCTTGATCCCACAGTACCGCGACGAGCACGGCTCCTTTGCCATCGACTCTAATCTTCTTGTGCTATTGGTGGCGATCGAACTCAAGCAGCGTGGCGAAGAGGGCTGGTGGCTCAAGCATCTCGACAGTTTAAAAAGAGTCTACCAGTGGTATCGGCCCGATGATGAGGGACTCATCACCCAGGGCACTTACGCTGACTGGCAAGACAGCGTGAAACGCAATGGTCA
>JAJTIF010000424.1 GCA_021299675.1 Pseudomonadota bacterium
AGGCTGTATTCCTGAACAGGGTAGTTCCAAACCTCTTTGCCAGGAGAGATATCAAGAATGAAGCTTGAGCCTTCAATCCCCACAGAGTTAACCAGGGCCAGATGCAAGGCCGCAGGATTAAGGCCTCCGCAGGCGCCGGTGATCCATCCTGTGGTGCCGTTACAGCGCTTGCCCAGGAAGGTCACGGTCTTGAAGCCTTTGGCATGGAGTTGTGAACCCAGGGCCTTGATGTCCTCTGGGAAAAATGTCACGGGCTGTCCATTCACAGAGAGCAGAGTCACTGATTTTGCGGGACGATTCCAAGTCATGCTGGCTGCGGCCCAGCCATCACAGATGCCTCGCCAAGTAGGGACGGCTCCACTGAAAGAGCGATTCTCGTCACCATTTTTCCACTGCGTCTCGGTGAAAGTGCCCAATGAGTCTCCGAGCAGGAGATCATATTTTTCAGCCGGTGAAAGATCGTTGGGATTCACTCGGGCTGTGCGCAGAGAGACGTACTCTTCGTATTTATAAGTCTTATCCATCACCGCTTTAAAGCTTGGGTCACGGTAGCGTGCACCGAGTGAGCCTTGGTAGAAAGGCCAGTAGGAGCCAGACCACAGAGACTTCTTCGTGGGCTTGAAGTTTAGCCCCTGCGCCTGGATCTGATCCAGCATCGTCACGGGCCTTGAGTTCAAAAGCAGGGTGTAGTCTTCGTGTTTCGGGATCTCTCCCGCGTGCGCCAGCGTTGAGAAAACCAAGAGTGTAGAAAAAATCTTCTTCATATCTTACTCCCGAGACATCTTAACGAGTTGGTTCACGAAGTTAATCATCGGCTGAGGACGTGGGTACTTAAATTCACAGGGCACTTCTTTGCTGCCTCTGCCTTCTTCCGGAATCACTGTACACTTCTCTTCAAAGCCGTAGTCGCGAGTGACGTTATACGTAAACGAGTGGGCTCCGATTGAAGCTTGTTTCCAGCTCGCAGGAACGATGGATTTTCCATCCCACTTCGGAAGGTTAATGTTATTAAAGTAGGTCATATAGTTCTTCGGGGTCACCCAAAAGAAGTCAGGCTGTTTGACCGATGGGGCACTGTTGTCGCTGCCCGCAAATGACTCGGCTTTCTTGGTCGCTCTCCACTGACCTCCAACGATGTTGCCCTGCTGATCGAGTTCGAGGTCATACATGAATTTTTGTTTTGAAATTTTATCATCAGCTTCCGAATCCGTCGGGCGATCTTTTGGATTCGTCCAGGCCAAGAAGTGGATCTCCATTTCAACACCCACAAGTTTTTTAGCGTGAGGTGAGCGGTTGCCTTTATACGGATCTTCATAGCCCGCAAGATCGATCACCGCTTCGGCCAGTGTTCCCACTTTACCAGATTGCGGATTAAACCACTTGTACTCGTAGCCCGACATGGGGTGGTTGTTGACTGTCGCATTGGCATCGATTTCAACTACCATCGAGCGACCTTGAGCTCCGATGATGTTGGCGATAGAAGCGTGCCAGATGCCAGGGTGAACGTCGGCACATCTTGGTAAGAGTTGCTCGCCTTCTTTTTTCGGCATCTCATCGATGAAGCGGCCAAACTCATCTTGCTTGGGGCTCTTGTTGTTACAGCGGTAGCCTTCCGATAGCACGTTGTCTTGTACCACGGAGTTGGCAAAGAGCAGAGACACGAGGGCCTTGATATCGTCGGGATAGAAAGGAACTTTTTTTCCATTGGGAAGCGTGAAGGTTACAGTTTTTTCTGGACGGGGATAAGCGCCCGCTGCCAATGCCCACCCGTGGCAGATCCCTTCCCACAGCGCCATCAGTTTGTTGGCCTTGGGGATACGATAGCCGGCCGGGAGATCGATGGAACTCAAGAAGCCCCATTTCTTTTCCTCACCCCAGGTCTCGGCAAAATTCCACACCCGGTGTGTGAGGTCAAAGCTCATGTCACCCATCATGAGATCGTATTTCTCAGAGGGCGCAAGTTTCGCCAGATCCTTCTCCTCCATCTCCATCACATTCGGCAGATGCTTTACTCTTCTTTTTTTAAATCCGTTAACGTTGGTTTTCCAGGTGAGCAGCTGCCAGAACTCAAGATAGTTTTTATCTTGCCAGTTATTGGCGATCTGTCCCTGATTCAACGCCCAGTAGTAGCCACCCCAAGGTTGAACTTTTGATTTAACGTTAGTGAGACTGCGCGACTCCATCTCATAGACGTTCATGATCGGACGGCTCTCTTCTGTCACACGTGCTACGCGCTCATTGATGTCATCGAGCTCATAGGGCTTATAAGGATAGATCTCCTTGAGCGGATCAGCCCAGGCCTGGGTGCTCAAAAGAGCGAGGGCGATCAATGATTGTGACAATCGTTTCATGAGAACTCCTTATACGGGCAAGTAATTTGTGCGTCGAGTTATATCAGCGAACCCGAGATAAGTCATGTAAGTTGCTGTAATCTTGTATATTTTTCATGGTGACGCTGTGCGCAACCTATTGATTTTACAGGTTCCCTCCTCAATGCGCCCTTCATTCGCTAGAAGGTCCCATTGTTTTACACCCCATTATTGAAGGGAGTTTTCATGAAAAACGTTTTATTGGGCTTAGCTTTGCTCACCAGTCTGAGTGCTTACTCAGCTGAAGTGATGACAACGATCGTTGAAGTCGGTGCAGCCGAAGCTGGTGATAAAGAGGTCATGGTATTTGCACAGGCCGAAGGCAGAGTCCTGTGGGTTGATGCAAAGGATGTGGCCCTGCTTGAGGCGCTCAAGATTGCCAAAGATAAAAACCTCGTAGTGAAGGTCAATTTCAGAGACTTCTCCGGCAGTATCAAAGGCGTGGAGCTTCTAGAAACATCCCAGCCAGAAGTAAACTCCGCA
>JAJTIF010000020.1 GCA_021299675.1 Pseudomonadota bacterium
GCTATTATGAGTTTCGTTTTGAAAGCTGAAGCCCACGACCTTGCCAGCACTCATGGAGGTGGATTGGCTGCACAGTTTTCCGTAGTGGAGCACGCCCGGAAGGTTCATGGGTCTTTGTTGTCTTAGTTCATCGGCTTTTAGGCAATCTTCAAAGGAAAGTCAAAGGGACTGACTGCCCGCGGAGGTTTGCACCATCTGGAACTCATAAGAGAGATCTTCGGCCCTCTCTGAGGTGCCTAGCTGCCGCAGCAGCTCGTCGTTGGCGTAGAGGGGAAGGCTCAAAAGGGCGAGGGCAAGATACTTCATGGTCACTCCGTGGATGAGCCATTGTGGCACACCTGAAGCTCTGGCCTTCGGGGACGTGTAATAATTATTTGTTGAAAATATTGACACCCGCTTAAGCGAGCCCATCTTAAAGGTGGAGGTCATTATGTCCCACACTTACTCACCCTGCCCACACTGCCACGCTCTGAATAAGGTCCTGAGCACGAAAGCGCTTCAAGGAGAAGCAGTCTGTGGCAAGTGCCAAAAACCCCTCGAGCTCCACGGGCTTGTCTCCCATGCCACCACAGGGGATTTTCAAAAAATCCTTCGCACCTCTGATCGCCCTGTGGTGGTCGACTTCTGGGCTTCCTGGTGTGGTCCTTGCCGCTCTTATGGCCCGGAGTTTGAAAAGGCCTCCACGACCAACCAGCAAGCGGTGTTTATTAAAATTAATACAGAGACTGAGCAAGAACTCTCGGCTCAACTTGGTATCCGTGGAATTCCCTGCACGATTGTTTTTCAAAATGGTAAAGAAGTGAAGCGCCAGGCGGGAGCGATGGATGCCCAAAATTTAAATCGCTGGGTAAACTCTTAGTAGACGTAGCTTACGTTCACGCCCATGGCCGTCGAGGTGGTTTTCACTGGATAGAGTTCATCGTTTAAGAGGATAGGATCCTCCTGTGTGCCTTTGACCGTGGAGATGGAATAGGAAGCGGAGAAGGAGAGTCCTTTCGAGGACCCCAGAGCAAAGTTAAAAGAAGTTTCATCGCGCTCATCGTCTTTCGTTAAGTTTCCGTAGAGCAGATTCGAGGAAATAATGTCCTCAAGATCGTAATAGTTTCCTTTCATCAAACGATACCGAATACCAGCGGAGAACCACTTGAACCGTGTCTCCAGCACCATGCTCGTGCGTTGGGCTGTGTCTGGTGCACTGACATCTCGCGGGAAGCTCCCTGTAACGGTGAGTTTATTTTCCGTCATGGCCTCGCGGCTCGCTTCAAATCGAAAGGAAGAATGAGTATAACCAAAACCCACACCGTATCCCTTGGCTGTGGTTTCTACAGGAAAATTTTCAGTCGTCCCTTGGTTGCCGGTGGTGGGGTCATAGTAGGTGTAATCCCACTGACCCTGAGAGCTCGTCGTGTAGACGAAGCCACCCAGTCGAAATCCGCGGTAGGCAAGGGCCGTTCCCACTTTGATGTTTTTGTAGTCTTGGTCGTAGTTGACGTCAAAGGCGTTTACATCCGGTGGGGTGCCGATGCGAAATTTATTGAGGTACGCATAGTTTGCCCCTGAGTAGCTGACACCAAAAAAGCGAAAATCCACCAGGAAGCTATGGAAGGTCGAGCTGGCTTCATTTATTTGCACGCGTGTATCGCTGGCACGCCGGATGGTTTCTGTTTGTTCACCTTTCTCGGAGTCGATCACCACTTCCGGTGTGATCCAGCCACCGCCTTTGCCGCCCCAAAAGAGGCTTCCTTTAGTGAGCGTCGTATCGGTCTTGATGCCACCGAGGATATTATTGCTGGTGACGTCGTGCTGTTTCTTGATGTCTTTTTTATTCACGTCTACCGACAGGAATCCTACTTTGCGCAGATGGGCCACTCCCGGATTAATCGAGCGCATGGCAGGAAAGAATGAAGCGTCTGTGATCTGAGCTGTGGCTTCTGATAAATATAATGACCAGAGAAGGATGAACATTTCTAAAAGTAGCGACCACTGCTATAGGTAGCATCAAACATCCGGGCTACACCATAAACTTGAACGTTGCCTCTTAGACCAGCGAAGCCATAGACGTGAGCTGATCCAAAGACTCTGGCATTTTCCCAAACCGCCGCGGTTCCATAAACCTGAGCAGAGCCAGCGATAATCGCCTGACCGAAGACACGGGCTTCATTATAAATCTGAGCATTTTCTTTGATAAGGGCAAAGCCCGTAATTTGCGCGTAATCATAAACCCGAGCCTGGTCACAAACCTGTGCGTCTTTACCAAGGTAAGCATTCTTCCCCACGAAAGCTGTGTAGGCGACGAAGCCACCCAGCTCGCCACCTTTGTTGACATGAAAGGATCCAGCAGCTCCCTCGCAGGGCGAGGCATAGGCTGTCGCAAGTGAAATGATAAATGTGATGAGGGCAATAACTAGTTTCATGAGACACTCCTTGTCAGTCTCGACAGTATCCCTTGAGTGGATAAACTATTTCAAGTGACTTGGAGGAGATTTCGATTGATGGCTTAAGTCAAGTAAACGGGGGCACCCGTGCTTGGCTGCCCCCTCATTAAAAAAACTAATCTAGCTCAAGGTCCCAAAAGAGTGGAAAGTTGCCCTTAAGGCCAAGCATTAAAAAGGCAAAGTCATCGTTATCTGTGAACTTCTTCACAGACAGCCACTTCTCACAGATGACTTTAAGTGTGATCCCACGAGTTTGGTTGTTACGACCCATCATGACCATCGTATTTCTCATAGTCTTAAAGCTTTCTTCATATTTCAGACAGTCTCTTTGTGGGAAGCCATCGTCCCAGTACTCAGGTCCCCACTCTAAACAGCGTGAGCCGCGGTTTGGAGTCTCGATCACCTGGTTCAGGAAGTCAGAGTCGGCGAATTCCAGCGGCGAGGTAAGGATGAAGCGCTTCCACGATCCGTCCATTTCGACGCTAGCGACTTGAGAGATGTCTCCCTCTAACTTTAGCGTACACTCGTAGTATTCGCTGGGATAGGTGCCAGCCTCTTTTGTGATGGCTATAGTGCCTTGGCTGGATTCAGTGAAGACCGTTCCAGGCAGCAGATCTACATGAAACCAGCCTGAGGCATGGGCCTGGGTTTGTAGCAATAGTGTCAGTAAAAAAATCATCGGAAACTCCTTGTTGATGGGAACCTTATAGATGATTCGAGGATTATCTGTGTATTAAGAGAGTGTTAAGAGTGGTGATAGACATGATCTAAATATTGAAATGTTCACTTCTTCAAGCGCCTGCTAGAAAGCCTTCATTAACGAGAGGAGTGCATCATGAAACTATTATTATTAGCCTTAAGTCTTTTGATCAGTGCCCAGGCCTTGGCCCAGATGAGCGCCGAAGAGCAGATCAGTAAGGTGGAAGAGATCGCAAAAACGGAGCGCCGTAACATGTGGCGTGAAAGCTATCGTGAAGTCAGTTCAAGTGTGTCTCTGGTGACATTAAATGAGCTCAACGAGATGATTCGTGACAACTCAAACATTAATGAGCCCCTGGATCGCACCCAAATTAGTGCTCTGTACAGTTGTTATCACCGAGCAAATTGCTCTCTCTATCTCATCGATGTAAATGGAGAAATTTATGGGGCCAGAGGATACCACCGTTTGTGGGTCATGCTTAACACAATGACTGGAAAATACCGCTACGAGCGTCATCAGGTTTACGCAGAAGAGTAATCTTACTTATGGCATAATCTTGGGATGCAAATCTTGAGATTATGCCTTTTATTTTTCATCGTCTTCTCTTTCGAGCTTCAGGCGCAAGAGTCACTCTGTGATATCCTCAATCTCCCCAACTGCTCGGGGGTGAATAAGATCACCCGTCGCTCGAGTGCCAAGTCACTTCCTTCCTCAGGCTCGAGCACACAGTTTAATCCCGCCAACGTCAGCCACGACCGTGGCTTTGGAGTGGAGAGTTTTATCCAATCTGGTAATCCTATGAACTACTCGCTGGTCACGGGGACCGGGCGCATGGGTGCCGCATTCATCAGTTCGGGGAATGAGAACGGGTTCTTCGGCAACCGGCTGATAGAAAACGGCGACGAGTATCTTAATCGGCGATTGGAAAAGAAGCAGTACCAATCGCAAAAATACAATGGCGCTTTCGGTGTGGGCTTACTCAAAAATAACCGCGTAAACTTGGATCTTGGGGTCTCAGCCAAGTACAACAAAAATATCCGACAACTCAATCCCGGAGCGGGTGTATCGCTGCGCTGGGGACCCGTGAGCATGGGAGTATCGCAGTACAAAGATGATGTCTTCATTCCTACCGATAGTTTCGGCTTAGGTCAGAACTACCAGGAAAGCTTCTCCGTGCAAAC
>JAJTIF010000333.1 GCA_021299675.1 Pseudomonadota bacterium
CTCAACTCCGTCCGCAAGAACGCGCCCATCGAAGTCGTCGATTGCAGCTCTGATGTAGCCGAAGTTGAAAGACGTGTCCTAGGCTTCAGAGAAGCCGATGGCCGCTTTCAGCGTGGGGTGCTTGAGATCGCCAACGGTGGAACGGTTATCTTTGCCCATATTGATGCGCTGGATGAAGTTTTCCAAAAAAGACTGTATACTATCCTTCAAGAGCTTCCAGATTATGAGTTAGATGTACGCATCCTTGCTACAACAACGAAGAATCTTTCAAAACTCGTTGGTGCCGGCAAGTTTTCTCGTCCACTACTTACATACTTTGGTGGTGCCCAAATTCACTTAATGCCCTTAAGAGAAAGAGGAACTGACGTGGAAGCATTAGCTCGGGAATTCTCAAAAGAATGGTGTTCCGAAACGGGCTCTGAAGACCTCACTCTCTCTCCTGAAGCTCTGGCTCGCCTCAATGACCAAGCATGGAACGGCAACATCTCTGAACTCAGAGCTGCTATACGCTCAGCTGCATCGGTGGCTGAAAATAACGTCATTGAAACTCGCTGCTTTATGGCAGAAACCAAGAAAGAAGCAGGCTTCTCACTGGAGACTGATGAAGACGGCGTGAAGCTCATGTCGCTTAAAGATGCAGAAAAGCTTCTCATCAAGAAAGCACTCGTGTTCACCTCTGAGAACAGAACACAAGCCGCTAAGATCTTGGGTGTGAGCATCAGAACACTAAGAAACAAAATCAACGAATACCGCTCAGAAGGGTCACAGTACTTTGTGAATCTTCGCTAGGAATTTTTGATGAACGTGAATGATAAAACCATGCAGGCCCTCTCCACGTCTCTCAAGTTTCGAGAGATGCGGCAGGAGCTTGGCACGTCCAACGTCGCGAATGCCCAGACCCCTGGGTACAAAGCGACGAAGCTTGACTTCGAAGAAGCGCTCTCGCGGGCACTGGATGTGGATGGAAACCTCTCCATGAACACAGCCGACGATCAACACTTTAATGTTGGTGGCGGCGGGTTCAACAATCTAGAGCCGGAAGTCTATGAGAATCCAAACGGCGTGGTGTCCGAGAACGGCAACACGGTAGATGTGGAAGCTGAGATGGCCCAGATGGCAGAGAATAAAATTATGTACGACACAACCGTGCAGCTGATTAACAAGAAGCTCGGTTTGATGAAGTACACGTTGAATAACGAGAAATAAGGAGTAGAGAATGGATCTACTGACTAGTTTGAAAATTAGCTCCTCCGGTCTCGCTGCTCAAAGAAAGCGGATGGAGTCGATTTCTTCAAACATCGCCAACGCTCAGACCACTAGAACGGCTGAGGGCGGTCCTTATCGTAAAAAAGAAGTCGTGTTCGGCTCCGAGCCAGCACGCGATAGCTTCTCCGAGATCCTCGAAGGCGAGATCGACGAGAAAGCCCAGACGGTTCATGCGGTGGAGGTCACCAATAGTGATAAGCCCCCGATCTTGAAGTATGAGCCAAACCACCCCGATGCGAATAAGGACGGATACGTGGCCTACCCGGACATCAATGTGATGCAGGAAATGGCCAATATGATCGAGGCCCAGAGAGCTTACGAGGCCAATATCTCGGCGGTTAATACGACAAAATCAATGGCGATAAAGACGCTTGAGATTGGTAGAAACTAAGGAATAGACCATGATTAAAAATGTGAGTGATCTCCAAAGCATTTTGAAGAACCACGACGCCGGTGGCTGGTCTTCGAAGGTCGGCAACGAGATCCAGGATCAGTTTGACCACATTGAAACTCCAGGGGTTGAGAAATCCACTGGAGCGAAGTCATTTGGAGACATGCTTCAGGAGTCCATTGGCAAGGTAAATGCAATGCAGAATGAGGCAGACGTGGCGATGCAGAAGATCGCCAGTGGAGAGAGTAAAAATTTACATGAAACACTTTTAGCCGTTGAGCGCGCTGAGATCGCCTTTAAGACGATGAACCAGGTTCGCTCGAAGGTGCTAGAAGCATACAAAGAGATAATGAGAACGCAGATATAGTTTTTTAGCCAGGAAGGCTTTAGGACTTTGATCTTTGAGACCAGGAGGGTCACTTGGACGGTTTTTTCACTAATATGATTTCGAACTTCATCGAATTCTTTCGAAGCCTCGACATAAGCCGAAAAATTGGACTCATCTCCATTGCCGGGGTTATCGTTGTTGCCCTCACGGCTGTGATCATGTACGCCGGAAAAGGGCAATATAAAGTCCTCTACACCGATCTCACGAAAGATGACTCAGCGGCTATCGCTCGCTTGCTTGAGGAAGGAAAAATCAATTATCAAATCACCGACGAGGGGAAATCAATCCTCGTTCCTGAAGAGCAAGTTGAAATCTGGCGCCTTGAGATCGCAAAGCGCGGGGTGAATTTCTCCGGGACAGTGGGGTACGAGATCTTTGATAAGCAAAGCTTCGGGACCACCTCCTTCGTTCAAAAAATCAATAAGCAAAGAGCGCTTGAAGGCGAACTCGTGAAGACGATCATGCACCTTCGTGGTGTGGCCCGGGCACGTGTTCACTTGTCGATTCCTGAATCAAGTCCTTTTGTGACAGAAAGAAAACCGCCATCGGCTTCAATTGTTCTCGACGTTGAGCGCGGCGTGACCATGACGAGCGATGAGATCAAGGGCCTCCAGAGCCTTGTGTCCTCATCGGTTGATGGCATGCGCAGCCACCACGTTGTGGTGATCGATAGCCGCGGAAAGAAGCTATCCGAGAACGACGGCGATAGCATGAGTACTCAGACGGCAAGTCGGATCGCTCTCGAAGCGAAGATGAATGACCAATACGAAAAGCGGATCGAAGACATCCTGGGTCGCGTGGTTGGTAACGGTAAAGTGATCGCGAAGGTTACCGTAAAAATGGATTTCTCTGAAAAAGTAGAAACTCAAACTCAGTACGACCAAGAAAACACCGCGGTCGTTTCAGAAGTAAAGAACGAACAGAAAATGCAAGGCGTGCGTCCCTCTCCGCAAGGAATCCCAGGAGCACGCTCGAATCTTCCAGGGGAGCAGCCGCAGCCGGGGATTCCAGAGACAAGAAACGACGTGGACAAGAGTCTTGTGACTCGTAACTACAATGTCCCAACAACTGTGACTAAGAGTAAGAAGCCAACCGCTGACGTTCAAGAAATCAGCGTGGCGGTGATGGTCGATGGCAAGCGTGTTCCCGTCAAAGATAAGGACGGCGCCACTGTCCTCAATGACGAAGGCTTGTCAGTGACGAAGTACCAGCCCTGGACAGAAGCGGAGCTTGCGAACTTCCAGCAGATCGTCGCTTCTGCGATCGGCGTAAATCCGAACCGCGGTGACAAGCTTGTTATCAAGAATATGGAATTCGCAACCGAAGACCTCGCTGAGATGGAAGCCATCATGCGTGCTCGTGAAAATCGCGAGATCCTCAAGAACGTATCAAAGTACTTGATGATCGGAGCGCTGATTACACTCTTCTTCTTCATCGTGGTGAGACCTTTCATCCAGTGGTTGACTGAAAATACAGTAGAAAGCATCGAGGATTTCCTCCCTCGCACACTTGAAGAGCTTGAGAAAATTCAAGCCAACCAACGTCTGCCGGGTCTTGAGGATGTACTTCCCTCGATCGAAGACAAACTGAATCCAGAAAAGATTGAAGGTAATATGCTAAGAGAAAAAATTATTGCACTGGTTGAGCAAAACCCAGCGAAAGCGGCGCAGGTGGTTCACGAGATGATCCACGCCGTGGAAACCCAAAAAGAGATTGCTTAATTAGCGAGAGGTGTCAGGTATGGCTCAAGGTGAAAATACTACGCTCGACCCCGATGTTGAGTACCAACTCCTAAGCGGCCAAGAAAAGGCCGCTATTCTGCTTTCTGCTCTCGGTCCGAGTGCTACAAAAGTTATTTTTAAACACATGAAAGACAATGATGTGAAGCGCATGATCAACACCATGTCTTCTGTCTCAAAGTCTCCGATCTGGATGGTGAAGCGTGTGCTGGAAGAGTTCTACAGCGCCATCAACGAAGACGCAGAATTGCTTTTCTCAGAGAACAAGGGCCGTGACTTTATTCTCAATACTCTCGGTGAAGACCGTGCCAAGCAGCTTTTGGGGCAAGTCGTGGACGTCGGAAATTCCAATACCCTCGAATCGCTGGAGCTGGTCGATACGCGTACTCTGGCCAACTTCTTGATTAACGAACACCCACAGACCATCGCTCTCATTATCGCGCACTTACCGGTAGAGAAGAAAGTAGATGTGCTGAAGAAGCTTCCCGAAGGTCTTCAGGCGGAGGTGGTCCTGCGTGTGTCAAACCTTGATTTCGTGTCACCAGAGCTCATCGCGCAGCTTGACGACGTCCTCAAGACGGAACTAGCGACACTTGGATCTATCGATACGCAGCAGCTAGGTGGTGTGGAACCGATCGCCGACATGCTTAACCTCATGGATAAGAACTCCGAGAAAACCATCATGGCCCGCGTGGAAGAGAAGGATGCTGAGTTGGCGGAAGAAATTCGCAAACTCATGTTCGTCTTCGAAGACCTCATCTACGTGGACGACAAAGGGATTCAAGAATTGCTTAAGACTGCTGACCAGCAGAAGCTCACGATTGCTCTCAAGACAGCTCCTGAGGAGATCAAGACCAAGCTCTTCAAGAACATGTCGAACCGTGCGGCGCAGTTGCTTAAAGAAGATCTCGAGAGCTTGGGCCCCACAAAAGTTTCTGACGTCGAAAAGGCACAGCAGGAAATCGTGCAGTCACTTAAGGATCTTGAAGCTAAAGGGAAGGCCATCATCGCTCGCGGTGGTGAGGGCGATACATTCGTTTAAAAAGGTACTTAGATGGATAAGAGACTTAGTCAAAAAGATGTTAAGCCCTTTAGTTTTCAAGCTTTTGAAAATGTTTCCGATGCATCCACACCCGCTCGTAACTTTGAGTTTCAGGATCTCGCGAAATCGAATCTCAAGCCAAACCAGCCCAGCGCCAAGATCATTCGCACCGAAAGAGAAGCCGAGGCAAAGACCTCTTTTAAAATTGACGCCATCGTTAAGGACCTGCGCGGTCTGAGTGCGCAAGAAAAAGATGACCTTGAATCTAAGATCAGCCAAGAGGTCGAAGTCCGTTTACGCCAGATCAAAGATCAGGCTTACCGTGAAGGCCTGGACAAAGGCCGCATGGAAGGCGCCGATGCTGCGCTCAAGGATGCCATGCAAGTGCACCAGGAGCAGATCAGCACAGTCCAGAACATGATCACTAACCTGCAGGAGAGCTTCCAGAAGAACCTGCACGACAACCAGAGTGAGATGCTTGAGATGTCTAAGCGCTTGGTGAAGTGGCTCGTGCTCAAAGAGATCCAAGAGGATTCTTATCTTCCAAAGCTCTTGGAAAAACTTTTGCTCGAAATGAACGAAAAGAGGAATCTGGTCGTGCGGGTGAGTCCTGCTGACTTCAAGTCCATGCCGCAGCTCCTCGAGGAGATCCAGAATCGCCTGGGAAGTTTACCCAACGTGCGAGTTGAGCCAGACCTAGATATGCAACATCGAGGCATCAGCATCGAATCAGAAAATAGCATTGTCCATGGCACTGTTGAGTCCCTCTTTAAAACCATAGACAGACTCTACGAGTCTGCGGCTAACCATGAATGAATCATCGCCCTTTAAGTCGCTAATCCAGTGGACCGAAAATCGTACCCCCTGGGAGAGAGTAGGGAAGATTCTCTCGAGCCGAGGCATGATCTACGAGGCGCATCTTCCACGCGCCATCATCGGCTCTAACGTCGAGTTTAAAACAGAAAATGGTGAAGCCACCTACGGCGAAGTGGTCGCACTCCGAAACGGTAAGTGCCTGGCCATGCCCTATAATGAACTGGCAAGCATTAACTCCGAAACCAAAGTCTATCTAAAAAATACTGTGACCGAGATCAAGGTGACTTCCGCTATACTGGGGCGAGTGGTGGATTTCCAAGGCCATCCTATCGACGGCAAAGGACCCATCGAAGGTCTGTATGAGAAGAGATCCATCTTCGGAACGCCCATTAATCCTCTACAAAGACCACCGATCCGCGAAGCGCTGGATGTGGGTGTGAAATCGATTAATACCTTCATCACCGCCGGAAAAGGCCAGCGTTTGGCGATCATGGCGGGCTCAGGTGTCGGTAAGTCAGTGCTCATGGGTATGATTGCCAAGAACACCAGTGCGGATATCAACGTCATCGCCCTCATCGGTGAGCGTGGCCGAGAGGTGTTAGAGTTCATTGAGAGTGATTTGGGTCCTGAGGGCTTGGCCCGATCAGTGGTGATCGTGGCGACCTCCGACTCGTCAGCGCTGATCCGCTCGAAAGCGGCTTATGCTGCCACAACAATTGCAGAATTTTTTAGAGACCAAGGCAGTGATGTCCTCTTGATGATGGATTCCATCACTCGCTTTGCCATGGCCAATCGTGAAATTTCCCTCTCTGCGGGAGAGGCTCCTGGGCCAAAAGGTTATTCACCCTCGGTATTCGCGAAGCTACCTAAACTGATGGAGCGGGCGGGGACCAAGTCGGGTGCGGGTACCATCACGGGAATCTACACTGTGCTGGTCGAAGGGGGAGACATGGACGAGCCCATCGCGGACGCCGTGCGCTCGATCTCTGATGGTCACATCGTGCTTTCGCGAGAGCTTGCAGCCCGCAACCACTACCCGGCCATCGACGTGCTTCAGAGTGTATCGCGGGTCATGCCTAAGGTGGCGACTCGTGAGCATAAAATTGTCGCCAGTCACCTACGTGATCTGCTCGCCGCCTACAAGCAAAACGAAGACCTGATCACGGTGGGTGCCTACTCGCGTGGCAGTAACGTCAAGGTCGATAAAGCCATTACCGTGTATGATGACCTGATCGCACTTCTGCGCCAGGACATGAATGAGAGTGCCAAGATCGATAAACTTTTTGATCAGATGCTCGATATCGCTCGCAAAGCCGAAGGTGCTGTTGACCCGAACTTTCAGCAGTAGGTAGCGCATGCAGAAATTTAAATTCAAACTAGAATCTGTGCTCAAAATGAAAACGCTGCTAGAAGAGCAGTGCCGTAACGAGCTCGGAAAGATCATCGTCGAGAAGAAAAAAATCGAAGATGAGATCGAGCGCAACCACCGCCACATTGATGCGTCGTACGCTGAGCGCGAGAGTCATCTGAAGCAGGGGCAAAGTGCCGCGCACGCGAGCTTTTATCCTGAGCTCGCTGAGGGATACCGGGCACGCATTGAGGACCTCAAGAAGAGCGCTCAGGAAGTGGAAAAGCGGATTGCGGCGAAGAAGGCAGAGCTCAATGAGAAAAGAGCGGAACTTAAGCTCATGAGTAATCTCAAAGAAAAAGAACTAACTCAGTGGAAGAAGGCCTACAACAAACACGTCGACCAAACAGTCGAAGAGATGGTGATGATGTGGGATGAATCGAAGCTGCAAGAGGAAGAATTATGAAAATGCTAATACTCGTGCTGGGGACACTGCTCACGCTCTCCGCTCAAGCCCAGGGAAAGAAGTATTCAGAAGAAGAGTTCATCAAAGCGGTGGCTGAACAAGTGAAGAAGCAGGTGGACCAGATTAAAAATAAATCAGTCACTGAACTCACTAAAGAATTGGTGCAAAAAGATGAAGCTCAAAAGCTCAGAGATCTCGATCTGCAGAAGCGGGAAGACCAGATCAAGGTAAACGCCCAGGAACTTGAAAAAAAAATTAAGAAATTTCACACGGAACAGAACGATCTCTTGGGGTGCCTGCAGAAAAACGATAACGACCAACAGACGCGGGTCAATCAGCAAGTAGAAGTTGTTTCTAATATGCAACCGGCAAAAGCTGCCCAACTGCTTTCAGTGCAGGAAGCAGATATTGCGGTTCGGATCCTGCAACTCCTTGATCCTAAGAAGGCGTCCAAGATTTTTAATCTCATGGACAAGGAAGTTTCTGCCCGGCTTCAAAAGCAATACATGAATATGAAAAGATAGTGGGAAGGGGATAATTAACGTGATGAGTCCAATCCAAAATTTACTACAGGCAAACACAGTCAAAAAGACTGATGCCGCTGCGTCTGGTGCGCAGGCCGTAAATGCGGAAGCTCTCACTGGTGAATTTGCCCAGATGCTCGCCGAGTCTGAAGGGAAAGTAGTGATGCCGGAAGGTGCTCTCCCTCAAGGTCAGATGCCCTTTGATCCAAACCTCCTTCAGCAGCTTGATCTTGAAATGATCCAACTAGAAAACAATCTTGAAGCTGAAGAGTTGGCGATGAACTCACAGTTAGGCGTTAACCCACAAGCGGTTGAGGCGCAGCTCATCGAAACACTTCCACTGCAAACAGAGCCGACTCCAAAGTTCATTAACACTGAACTTATTAAGCAAGTACAAGAAGTGGTTGCACCAGGCCAGATCCACCAGGTTCAGGTGGATCCAGCAGTCAAGGCGCCCATGACCCTCAAGGACCTTCTCCTGCAGCAGCAGCAACAGGTTCAACAGCCGGCGACTGCTCTAACTGCGTCTGTCGGTCGCTCTCCAGCGACAAGTTTTGAGCAGGGCGAGTTTGATCCAAAACTCATGCAGTTTGAAGACTTCGTGGCTCAGAAGAATGCGGTCACTGCTAAAAACGTGAACGCTCAGGTCTACGGTGTAATGAATAA
>JAJTIF010000419.1 GCA_021299675.1 Pseudomonadota bacterium
AATACTTCTGCCAAGAGTTCTGCACACGGATCAAAAGGTTTTCAAAATGGAAAGGTTTCGTGATGTAGTCATCCGCTCCAGCCTTGAGACCCTCAAGCATGTTTTCCTGAGAGGAATTCGCCGTGATCATGAAGATGGGTGAAAATCTATCACCCTCACGCAGCTTTCTGATGACATCCAGGCCATTAACACCGGGGAGATTCCAGTCCACTAAATAAATGGCCCTAAGAGGTTTAGCTTTGTCAGAGTAGAAGCTCTCAGCAGTTGTGTAGTTAAGAGTGACAAACCCACTCTTTGACAAATGAGAACAGATCGCTTCTGCGATCTCAATTTCGTCCTCAATGACTATTACTACTTTTTGCATGTCTAACCTCTGTTGAAATCATATGTCTAACGTGAGAGTTCAACAAGCACTCGCTTTTATTGAATAGAATATTAAGGTTAAATAAAGAAGATTTGGTGGGCGTTGTTGCCCATCGTGCGAACACCGCTCCTGGCCATGATTTTATTGAGTTTTCAGTAAAATCACAAGGGCGAATTTCGGAAGACTACTCCAAGTTATACGCTTCTGGTCTCTCATTGAACGATATATCAGAGCAGACGGGCATTGCAAGATCAACTCTAAGAGATGCCTTGATAAAACACCAAATTCCAATCCGAACCAAGAGACAAACCATCAAGGGCGAAAAACTTGGCAAAGACTTCAAGTGTGCTGGCCACCCACCGTTCGGCTACGCCTACCTTGATGGAAAGCTAATCGTTGACCCAAAAGAACAAGTAACAATCCGCAAAATCATCAAGCTTCGCCAATCAGGGATGTCCCTTCGTGCCATCGCTGATGAACTCAATCACCAGAAAGTACCCACTCGCACTGGCAAGGCTTGGTATCTGAGTTTTGTAAAAACCGTTCTCGACCGTAACCAAAAACCAACAAAATGATCGGAGGATCACATGAAATCACTTTTTACTATCGCAGGCACTTTAGCCATTCTTGCAGTTGCTTCTGGCAATCTCCCTTGGATTCTTTTCCAAGTCCGCAAGGCACAAATTCATCTCATCATAGAATCTCAGGCATCGAAATGGCCTAAAGCAATGACATTACCAAGCAGATAGATTTTTAAATTGAAAATGAAAAAAATAAAGTTAGTACTTCCAATTCCTTGATGGCCCGAAAAACATACCGTAGAATAAATCATGCCAAGCAAGGATGAAAAAAATCAAATTACGAAGCTATTGGAATCAATCTTTTCAAAAGATGATAATATTAGCTTTTATTTTTTGAAGAAAAGCAAAGTTACAGTTGAATTTGAAAATAAAATCCCATTCAAAACGAAAAAGAAGAGCAGCGCTGAAAAAGTAAAAACTATTGAAAAGAAGTTTCAAAAAGAATCAGGAGTAAACTGGGAATTCATCCAATGGAGTCAATTCATCGGCAAGATCATTCCTGAATCCAAAGTTTATAAAATTCCTTTTTTTGATTCCCAAAACATTGAAGTAAAAAATCCATGGCGAGTCTGTCCCATTGGTGAGCACTGGGTAAGAAGACACCCGAAGCATCTTAATTCCGGCAAAGTCACTGATCATGATGGACATTGCCGAAAGAATCCATCCAAGAAAGATTTACTTAAGGGAGATGAGATGGACCTTATCTCCGCATCCGAATTGTTTTTAAATCCTAAAGTTAAAGTTTCTAATATTTCTCTGCAAATTAAAATGGTCACCATCAAAGACCAAAATCAATATGATGAACTAATCTCTGGCTGGACGGCTTACTGGAATAGCATTTTTAATCTTCCTAATCCCCTCCACCCCAATCATGTTAAAGCATTACTTGCAACAGAATCTAAGTTTATAAAAACTGCGATTGGACAAAACAAAAATCCCAAGATTGGCCCGGCAAGAGGGTTAATGCAAATTACAGAGGCAACAGCTCGAAGGATGAGGGATGGCAAAGAGAAAGATTATCGTGATCAATTCTTAGAGCTTAGTTATGAAGAG
Organism: Pseudomonadota bacterium; assembly: GCA_021299675.1. GTDB lineage: Bacteria > Bdellovibrionota > Bacteriovoracia > Bacteriovoracales > Bacteriovoracaceae > UBA6144. The sequence continues at coordinate 1,999 of JAJTIF010000419.1, forward strand.
CTCTGGGAACCAAATAAAAACATTTGTGCAGGGATAAGACAGATTTTCAGAAAGAGAGAAACGGCAAAAGCAGTCTTAAAAAGGGAACCGACATGGTTTGAAGTGATGATGGATTACAAGGGTTGGTCAAAAGGAAAATCTAAACATGCGAATACCGCTAAAGAAGAGCTTAAAAAGTATTTTTTACTTATGGGGATGCAAATAAAATGAAAATTCTATTTTATCTAAGTTTATTTTTGTTCACCTTCTCAGCTTTCTCTTGTGATGTAGACCTTTGCACAAGGACCTCAGGAGCCTATAAGGCATTTATCAAAACTTATCGCGACAAAGAAGGCTATTTTGAAAATCGAACTTTCTTTATTAAGCAAAATGGGAAAATTATTTTTTCTGAAGTCTCATTTGATCAATACGCTTTTGGGGATGCTACGGAAGACCACAAAAAATATTTGATCAAAGATTTAAATAATAATGGGATACCTGATCTAGTGACAACGACCTACACAGGGGGCAGTCGATGTTGTTACATTTTAAATATTTATGAACTCGGCCCTGTCTTAACTAGAATTTTCTCCATTGAAACAAATCATCACGGATATGAAATCCAGGACATTAATCATGATGGCTTTTTTGAAATACTATATAGAGATCCAGTTTTAGGATGTGAAGGAAGTGAACTCTACCATTGTCCGACGAGTGCTTCAGGACTTGTCATTTTTGAATGGACAAAAAATGGATATAAAATCTCAAGCCGTTTGATGAAAAAAAATCCGCTTAGAGATTATGCTTCTGCTATTTATAATAATGGTATGTTTGATGTAAATTTTATTCAGTATATGGCAGATATGAGCTATTCAGGAAATATAGACTTAGCATTCAAAAAAGTTGAAGCCATTTGGCCTAAAAACCATGCTAGTTTTTTAGAATTTAAAAAGAAGTTTATTTCAATTTTAAACTCAGGCTCATATTGGAATGAATTTCAATCGTCAATTTGACACATGTATGCTTAAATAAAACCCTTATATGAGTGAAAATAAAATTCTCGCCTTTGAAAATAAATTTATCAGACGCACTTGGCATAATGGAGAGTGGTGGTTTTCTGTTGTCGATATTGTAAGTGCACTTACTGATAGTAAGGATGCGGGGGCCTACTGGAGAAAGCTAAAACAACGCCTTATTGAGGAAGGCAGTCAGGTCGTGACATTTTGTCACGGACTGAAATTAGAGGCTACCGATGGAAAAGCCTATAAAACTGACTGTGCCACAGCTCAAGGAATTTTTCGCATAATTCAATCAATCCCTTCCCCAAAAGCTGAACCATTTAAACAATGGCTCGCTAAAGTTGGACATGAAAGAGTACAAGAAATGGCTGATCCTGCACTCTCTTTAGATCGTGCGAGGGAGCTATGGAAGAAGCACGGTCGCAGTGAAAAATGGATTCAGCAACGGATGACGGGCCAGGAAACCAGAAATAAACTGACCGACTACTGGAAAAATCACGAAATCACTGAAGCCGAAGAATTTGCCCTACTCACAAACCTGATTCACCAAGAGTGGGCAGACGTTTCAGTTCAAGAACATAAAAAAATTAAAGGGATAAAGAATCAAAATTTACGAGATCACATGAGTGAAGCAGAACTTATTTTCACCGCTCTCGCAGAACTTTCAACAAGACAGATCGCCGAATCCGAAAACGCTACTGGTCTTGAAGAAAACAAAAAAGCCTCAAAGGTCGGTGGAAAAATTGCTAAGAGTGCTCGGCTAGAGCTCGAATCAAAAACCGGAAAGAAGGTTGTCACTTCAGAAAATTATCTTCCGCCAGCAAGAACAAAACAAATTGAGACCAAGAAAAAGAAGAAAAAATCTTAAGTAACTTTCAACTCCCGCCTTACTCTGAAGCGAAACGATGCTACTTGCCAAACAAGTACCAACAACAAAATGGCTGACTTCGAGAGCGGAATATCACGATGCTCGTAAATTACCTTTCCATCTTCAGAAACGGTTTTAGGCTCATCTGTAGGTGAGAACTTCAAACCAAGTGTAAGCGAACTCTTTTTACCATCTACCGCTTGATCTGGATTTCTAGCGATATTGACCTGCATGGAAGAGAGGAAGAATAAAAAAATCAAAAAAGACGTGGTTGAAACAAAAGACCTTCTTGCAGCATGACCGGTAATGATTTCTTCTCGTTCATCTCTTTCTTTAATTCCTGCCAAACGCTTAATCGTTAGTTCTTGAGTGTCTTTTCTAAAAACTAACAGAACCATAAATATAAAGAGGCATAAGAACCAGATAATTAACCCCCAACTCATCACTTCCCACAACGCTGTCAAAAGAAATGAATTCATCGCTCGGATTTCAGTATCTGACTGGAAATAGTCCCAAACAGTTGTTGCAACAACGTTGGGAAATACCCAAACCAAATATTTTTGAATCCAAAGATTTAATTTTTCCATTTTTATCCTCACTTTGATTTCACCCGAAAAAGGTCATCAATTTTTTTGTTAAAGAACTTCGACAAGCGAAACGCCAATTCTAGCGAAGGATTGTAATCTCCACTTTCAAGCGCAACTCCTGTCGCCCTTGTTACTCCAACCGCTTCAGCTAACTCCTGCTGAGTTAAACCTTTGCCTGTGCGAAGCTCTTGAATGTTGTTTTCAATTTTCACTGTCGATGAAATTCTTGTCATGAATGTAAAATAAACTATACATTTTTTAATGTATAGTTTATTTTACATGAAACAGAAATTTAAACCATGAAGGGTTGAAATATGAAAAATAAAAGACCAAAGAAAGAAATCAAAATTGAATTCATTCCCGTTTACATTCCAGACGCAGAATTTCAGGAGAAAAAAGCAGAGATACAAAACCTAATTGCAAGAATGGTGGTAAGCGTACACAAGAAAGAACTTCTCAAACAAACAGAGAGTACAGGTGTTCGATCTCCTCATGCTGAGAACGATAAAGCAGTGCAAAAGCCACTTTCGAGAAAAATAAAATCTAATAATTTCTAGAGGTTGAGAGACACTTGCTGAGGGTGTTCGGATGGAAATATGGTGGGCGTTGACGGGATCGAACCGCCGACATCTACCTTGTAAGGGTAGCGCTCTCCCAGCTGAGCTAAACGCCCTCAGTCAAAGGAATCAACAATTTAAGGGCACAGAGATTTCTCGTCAACCAAAAAAATAAAAATCATCTAAGGCAAAGCGTTAATAAAAAAGGGCCCCCGAAGAGGCCCTTTCACTATTCTATCTTTAGCAACTATCTCACATTAATGGTCATGATCTCTTCACTCACTGGCTTGCCTTCGTAAGACACAGTCACCTTAAACTTCAGTTCTTTGCCGGAAGCTGCTTTCGCGAGCTTGTACTTAAGCTCAGCCTTAGCTGTCTGGCCACGTGCTACACGTGAAGTGGTGGCGGACTGCTCGTTGTATGAAGCGAAGCTCGTGCCGATCTCTTCCATTTTTACGTCATACCCCTTGCTCATCCCTTCATGCTTCGCCGTCAGGTTAACGGCTACCGTATGGATCGCCACGCGGCTAAAGAGACCAGTGGTGGGCTTTGGAGTCGTAGAGTAATCGAGAGCTACCGTCGCAGCCGGATTCACACCCAATACTTCGTTGATCTCAATTTTCTCTGTTCTCTGAGCGTTGAACTCGTGCCCTGGGTACATGACCTCCGCTACGATTCTCACACGAGAACCTGCCGGAGCCTCATCACGCACCTTCAGACCAAAATCACCATCCGTTCTCACGAGTTTTCTCGCCGCAAGTGCCTTCACTGGGCTGACCTGACGAGTGTTCAGAAGGTTCGAGGAGACTTCAATCAATCTCACCTTCACCTCTCCGTCACGAGTCGCCTGAGCACCGGCGTTCTTAAACAGAAGATCGAGCTTCAAATCAACCCCAGGGGCGACACCGTAGATGCTTCCAGTCTTAAGTGTGGGCTCTTCCTGAAGCTTCGCAATCCCGTTCGCAGCAAAGAGTTCATCCACCGAGCGGATCGCCTCAGACTGGACCCGTGACTCTTCTGTCGCAAGACTTGCCTGGTAAGACTGCGCGCGAGCCGATGCAAAGCGCTCCTGAAACACTTCTGCACGACCGACAGCCAGACCTGCTGCACGGGCCACGGCATCAGCTTCGTTGAGGTTATTAGCATAGTCACGAGCGATCACCTGGTCACGAGCGGCTTGAGTTACTCCCGCAAACGCTGAGCCGTAGGCCTTGAGGAACTCTTCTTTATGAGTCACAAGGAATTCCCGAGAGTAGTCTGCGCGGTAAGCGTCTTGGCAGGCCTTCACAAAATCCGCCACGTTCTTATAAACCGCGGCACACGCCTGAGCATCAATGCGAATATTGAGGTTAGTAGGAGCGAGATAGACGTTGCCGGCGACAGCAAGTCTTTCTTGGTCCACTTTCAGACGAGCGAT
>JAJTIF010000366.1 GCA_021299675.1 Pseudomonadota bacterium
CCCATCTCGGCTGAAGTCATCAGAACAGAGGCCCCTGGCATGCTCAAAGAAGCCTATGAGCTGGCCAAAATTCACAAGAACGTGGTGATCAAACTTCCTATGACCAAAGATGGGATGATCGCTTTGAAAGAGCTCTCAGCGAAGAATATCAAAACCAACGTGACCTTGATTTTCTCTGCGAATCAAGCACTGCTTGCCGCCAAAAACGGCGCGACTTATGTTTCTCCCTTCATCGGCCGCCTGGATGACATCGGTCAGACCGGTATGGATTTGATCCAGGAGATCCGCGTGATCTTTAATAACTACGACTTCTCGACGAAAATTTTGGCGGCTTCTATCCGCCATTCTGATCACGTGAAGACCTGTGCCCTGGCCGGAGCGGACGTGGCCACGATTCCTTTCAAGGCCATCGAAGGCCTCTTTCATCACCCCCTCACAAAGCTGGGTCTGGAGCAGTTCCTCGCGGACCACGCTAAGTCTAAGAAATAAGGGATGTTGTTGACTTCTCTAGTTTGTTAAAAACGAGCTAAAAGCGGTCAAATTTTTTATTATTTGTGTCGATAAGTCTCTCAGAGGAAAAGCCCTCTGGGAGACCTATGCTTCGACTGCTTTTTGTCCTTAGTTTTTTAGCTGCCTGTGTCCCGGCACAAAAAGAAAGTCTCACCACCGGTGCGGCAACCAATCCCAATGCGCCTTCTGCTTGGAGTAAAGCGGGCCTTCCCAAACAAATTTTTCTATCCCATGAATTTAGCAACGCCGAGGCCACAGAGCTGACTGATGCCGTCGTCAGCTGGAACACCCATGGCACCTATACCTTCTCCACTGTCTCAAGCACGAAAGTGAACGACCGCTCTTCGGTGAATAATCTCAACTCACTTTTTGATGGCGAATTTGGTATCTACAAAGCCGTGAACTGGCACCCGCAGCTGCCCTCCACCGCTTTAGCAGTGACACAAATCTTCGGAGTCCGCCAAAACGTCGGAACGGCCAGTGAGTTCGTAGAAATCGTCGAAGGGGATATTCTCATCAACTGGACTTTCCCCTACGCGCCTACCAATCCTAACGGCTATGATCTCTTCACAGTCACCTTGCATGAGATGGGACACTTTTTGGGTCTAGGTCACATCACCAACTACGCTCTCCAGAGTGTCATGTACCCAAGCATCGGCTACAGCACTTTTTATCTCAGGCCTGGCAGTGAAGACATTCGGAACATCAAAAATAAATACAGCATCGGTGTGCAGGCAATGGCTGCGCGCTCACCGGCCAGCAGCTCGCCCCAGAGAGCTCCGGCGACCAAAGAGTTCGTCGAGAACTCTCCCGATGCGGTGAAGATCATCATGGAGCTGCATGTGGACGGGACTTGCCGTCACTACACCAACGACGTGCTCCAGTCGGTGCACAAAATTAAATAAAATAACTCCTGACTACTCTTTAATCATCACGGGGATGATCAGCGTCTCCTGGGTTCCTTCAAAGAGGTAAGTCACGCGGATCTGCCAGCTGCCTTTCATAACGAAGAAAGCGCGTGTGACATCGTACTCCCCGGGGGCGAGCTCGACGATTTTAAGAGGAGAAGAGCCGTGGCCGTGGCGGCCCATCTGCATCCACAGATCAGCTTTCACGAGTGTAGCAGTGTTTGCGTTGGGAGACGTGAGGAAGAGTTCGAAGTGGGCCTCTTGAGTGCTCGTGAAGGGGGCGTCGGCGTGGTAGAGAGCGCAGACCTGAGTGGATTGAGAGCAGACTCCTTCGTGTTTCTCAGAAGCCCAGAGATTGAGACTTAAGGCAAGAAGTAGACTAAAGAACAAAGTTTTCATAGAACCTCCATTTATCACACCATAGCAAAAAAAAAGTTCTTTGAAGAGCAACAAATTGTTGCTCTTCAAAATGTTGTAGATGAGCTATAAAAAATTGTGAATATTTTACTTCTTTTTTTGCAGCTCGCGCTGGCCGCTCCCACTTCCTTAGAAACCCTGAGTGGGACAGACTTAGTGACGGGTAAGAATCTTAGTTTCGCCCTTGGGGATGAATCCGCCACTCATGTCCTGGTGTTCCTCTCCAGCACCTGTCCTTGCTCCAACGCCCACATCGATCACCTCAAGCTTCTTGGGGACGAGTTCAAGCAAGTCAGATTCGTGGGACTACATGCCAACAGCGACGAGTCCAGCGCTCAGGCTAGACCGTATTTCGAGGAAAAGAAGCTCAACTTCCCTGTGCTCTCTGATCCCAAAGCCCAGTGGGCCGATCGCCTGAAAGCCTCGAAAACGCCTCACGCCTTTGTCATTTCAAAAGGGAGTGTCGTCTACCAAGGGGGTGTGAGCTCCTCGTCAGATCCCGCCCGGGCCGATCATTTTTACCTGAAGAAAGTTTTAGCAAGCCTGGCCAGTGGAGCTGAGCTAGAGTGGACGCAAACAAGGGTCTTGGGTTGTGAAATCTCTCGCTAAACTTATCCTCCTCTTCTTTATCTCTGCCTGCGCTAAGCCTCGCTACGTGGATGGTCTCGAAACGCGGCTCAACCCTGCCAGCGGAGAGTGCACCGTCGTGTTCACCACGGAAGCCCTCTGCCTGCGTGCCCAGTGGGTCCAGTTTCCCAGCGAGAGCACTTTTGGAGAGATGAGCCTGACCTTCACTGATCTCGAAGATTCCAATCGCAAACTCGACCCGCGAGCCAGTGTGGCGATCGTGCTGTGGATGCCGAGCATGGGTCACGGCTCCTCACCCGTGACCATCGAACGAATAAATGTGGGTGAGTTCAGGGCGAGCGATGTTTTCTTCATCATGCCGGGCCCTTGGGACATCCGGTACCAACTCAAAAGTGGCGACGATGTGCTGGAAGAGCAGATTCAAAAAATTACTATTTAGCCTACTTCTCACAGAGCAAGCCCTGGCGGCTCCCTGCTGTGGCTCGGGCTTCACGATTCCTTCGATCATCACCTCCGACGATCGTGCGCAGCTCGCGCTAAGCTACTCCCGCGCGCTCATCCACGCCGACGTCTTCACCAACGGGGACTGGCGCGAGCGAAAAGAAGACGACCTCACGGAAACCCTCAAGCTCGATGGGGCGCACATCTTTTCTGATCGCTACCAATTGGGCTTTTCGCTGCCCATTCAGAAGCGCACTCGCACGGGGGCCAAGAGCGATTCTTCCACGGGACTCGGAGATCTGGCCCTGCAGCTGGGTTACGAGTTCCTGCCCGATTGGGACTACAACCCCTATCGCCCCAAAGGCATCGCCTACGCGTCACTGATTGCACCCACTGGCCGCTCAATCTACGAGTCCGCTGATGGCAGCGGGATCGATGCTCGTGGCAGAGGGTTCTGGGGGGGCTCAGTCGGAGTTGTCCTGACTAAAAGCTGGGGGGGCTGGGATGCGAACACGAACCTCGAACTCCACAACTCTCTGCCTAAGGACGTTTCAAATGCCACCACTCGAGGACGAGTGAAGCCGAGCTACGGTGGCAGCGCTGCCCTTGGTGGTGGCTACAACTGGAGTGACTTTCGCATCGGTGCGCTGATCAACTGGCAGTACGAAGCGCCCACGGATGTCGAGGGATCAACTCCCTCTCGCGGCTCGCTGCGCCGACTGGCCACGGGAGCTCTTTTAGCGAGCGTCCTCTTACCCGACAATCAAAGCGTGGTGCTCAGCTACTCGGATCAAACTATTTTTGGTTCACCCTTCAACACCACACTCGCCAAAACGATCACACTCTTTTTCCAGCAGCGCTGGCAGCGCTAGGGGAAGAATTATCCACAATTGCAACTAAGTTGCAATTAAATCCCGCGCCCCCTACCCTCAGAGGATGAAAACTATCCTCTCTCTCGTGCTCATCGCTTTGTCTTTTAGCTCTGAATCCAGTCAAACCCTGAGGATCCGAGGGGTCGTGCCGCGGGAGCGAGAGGGGCTTTTCTGGCTCAAGTCATCCTCATCCACGAAAGTGAGCTTGGACTGCTCGAGTTTCCTGCAGAACCTCACGCTCACACCACCTGCGGGTCATCCGGTGATTTTCTATCTCACGATACAAGAGTGCGTAGAGCTCTACGACTTCTACCGCGGATTCAACCTTCGCGCCCGCTGCCTGAGTGTTGATGAGTCTTTTCCCCGGGCGCACTTTTGCTCTAGCAGAGAAAGTCAACCTTAAACAGAATCCGTCGCTCGCCCACTCTCAGAGGAGGAGAGCGATGGACCGCTCCACCGATAAGATTATCAGGCCACGACTCACCCTTAAGAATCACCACATCCAGCGTGTTCAACTGGGAAATGCCTGAGGGATCTTTGATGATTGTGTCGTTATCGCCCTGACCCAGAAACTCACGGGCCACGGCATCGTTTGAGAGAAGGATGGTTCCTTGGCCGAGATAACTGCAAAGCATCCGCAGTTTATTTTTATCCGTGTGAAAGAGGCGGCACATGTCCGTGGTCACCGGCTCGATCTTGGCCACCACTTCCTGCGCACCTGTTTGAAGAATGAAGCGCTCAACCAGCTCTCGCATGTCACCTGCCACCCAAGCGGCCATGTCTGGTTCACGCTTACGCCAGCCGCGAATTTCAGCTCGAAGACTCTGCTCAAAATCCATTAGGTCACTCAAGGCGAGCTCAGCGCTCAGCGGGAGAACCTTCTCCCAGTTTAACTCCGCTGCCCAAGCCTCAAGGAAATGCGGCATCGAACGCTGCCACAAAACCGTATTCACTTCCGGTAAAAGAATTTTTTGAAACACGTCTTGCTTGTGACTTATTTTGAATCCAGACTGCACCACCGGGCAGAGCATTTTATACCTCCGCTTGAGCCGCGGGCATCTGCACACGATCTTTCCAGCTCCCAAAGGGGTCTGGGATCGAGATGACTCTCTGGAGATCACTCTCAAGCTCTTCGGGACTCATGAGACACTTCTCTAACTCCGTGCGGATCTGCGGGAGCACGGCTTTATCCCCGATGAAAACCATGCGTTGATGGCGGTCTCCCCAGATGGGATGCCAGGAGTCTTCAATTTCTTGGAGTACCATAGGGTCCTTGGGCCAGAGTTTTTTATCCGAGCCGATGAGCCAAAAGCCCACTGGATCCACCACTCTCTCTGTCCCCGCGATCGCGAGTTCTGCGATGAAATCGGGTTGGCTCACGGTCCAGAAAATTCCCTTCGCTCGATAAAGCCCTTTGTAGTCGGTATTTAAAAACTCCCAAAGCCTTGCGTGGTGAAAGGGACGCTTGTCTTCGAGCACGAAGCTTGAAATCCCGTACTCGTCTTTCTCAGAGATCTCCTCTCCCCGCAGCACTGCTTGCCAGCCCGGAGCGTCTTCTGCTTTTTCAAAATCGAAGAGCTTGGTGTCGAGCACCTTCTCGATCGCAATCTTGCCGTATTCCGTGTATTCGATTTTGGCACTCGTATTGAGAAACTTGATGATCCCCTCAAGCTTCAGGAGTTCTTCAGCACTCACAAGATCTTTTTTATTAATGAGGATAACGTCGGCGAATTCCACCTGCTGCGTAAGAAGGGAGACGATCGAGCGGTGGTCCTCGGCGCCGAGCTCGAGGCTGCGGTCTTTGAGCGACTGCCCCGACTGCCAGTCTCTTAAAAAAGCCTTGGCGTCCACCACGGTCACCATCGTATCCAGGCGGGCGAACTGGGAAAGGGACTCTCCGTTTTCATCCTCGAAGGTGAAGGTCTCAGCAATAGGCATGGGCTCGGAGATGCCGGTGGATTCGATCACGAGGTAGTCATACTTATTTTCACCGGCCAGGCGTTTGACTTCTACCAAAAGGTCTTCTCTGAGGGTGCAGCAGATACAGCCGTTACTCATCTCCACCAGTTTTTCTTCCGTCCGCGAGAGGCTCACACCATTTTTCAGCGCCAGCTCGGCGTCGAGGTTGACCTCTGACATGTCGTTGACGATGAGGGCCACGCGTTTGTTGTCGCGGTTCAGAAGAATTTGATTCAGGAGAGTGGTTTTTCCAGCTCCAAGAAAGCCAGAGAGAACTGTGACAGGAAGACGACGATCCATTTTCATAGGTGCCTCGTTGATTGAGAGAGGCTGCTATAAAACACTAAATGCGACTCATTTGCAACTAAATTGCAACTCACTTGCATTTATAAGGTGCCACCTTTTGCTAAAAATCATGTATATTAACAGGATGAAAAAGACCTGCTGTGCCCATGCGCTGACACCACGCGACGCCCACGAACTCCTGGCCCTTCACGGCCTCAATCGCACGGAGATTAAAACGCAAATCCTAGTGCAACTCTCCAAGAGCAAGAAGCCGCTTTCGGCCAGCGAGCTCCACCAAAAGCTCGGCGCCGACAGCTGCAATATCTCCAGTGTCTTCCGCAGTCTCACTCAGTTCCAAGAGATAGGGCTCGTGCGGGAGCTGAATTTGGGAGAGGACTTCTTTCGTTTTGAACTCGTTAACCTCGAGGACTCGCACCACCACCATCACCACGTGCGCTGCCGCGACTGCGGGGACATAAAACTTATCGAAAACTGTGACCTCAGTAACTTCGAGAAAATGATCGCCAAGATGGGGTTTAAACAGACCGAACACACCCTAGAATTCACCGGCGTCTGTGGGAAGTGTAACTAGCTGATAGACCCGCACCTCTCCGTCACAGGTGCCGACTAGCACGCGGTCGTCCCACAGATTTAGGCACGAGATCTCACTGTGAAAGCACTCTCTCCATAGGCATCTATCATCGAGTACGTCCCACAGGGCGACGGAGAGAGCATCCTCCTGAACGAGAAATGCCAGCTTCTGGGGATGCGCAACCACTCGTAAGGGTGGCCGACGAAGCCCTTGAGCCACGAAGGTCTCGTACTCATCAAAGCGCTCACTCATAGCGCGCATAAGGATCAGCTGATTGGCGAAGCTCAAGGCGAGGTGCTGACCAGTTATCGATCCGACGATAAGCAGTTTGCCTTCACTTCCTTGAGTCACATAGGGTTCTCCCTCCGACATGCCAAGGTTCACAAGACCCAACGCTCCTCTGCGCATAACGAAGTGAAAGGTGTTATTGCGTTCGAGATAGGCACAGGTCGTGAAAGGAAGAACCTCCTTTGTGACCACAGAGAGGGAGCCATCTCGGGCCAGGGCCCACCAGCAAGTTTTAGACATCACAAGCAGGCGATCGCCACAGGGCCAGATCAATTCGAGGCGTTCGAGGGATAGACAGGGACCAGAGACCACAGACGTGCAGTAAAGGCGCCCCTGGGAGAGGTAGTAAACAGAGCCATTCCAAGAACACGGATAAGAGATGCGAGCTTTCGTTCGAGTGAGCGTCTTGCTGCCAGCAGTAATAAAGCAGCTGCCATCGATCCCTTGGGCAAAAAAATCAGATCCCAAAGAATAAAAACTCATGAGCCCAGCGGGTTGTATTACTTCAAGCTGATGGCAGATCCCCTGCGGATCTATGGAGAAAGTGCACCCCTCGCCGGTTGCACCGATGACTCCCCCCTGGAAAGGGTAGCAGGACAGCGGATATCCATCCACTGAAGTGCAAAAAAGCAGCTTGAGCTCGTCTAGCGGAAGCATTGGCGAAAGGTTTCCTCGATCAACTTTTGGTCTAAGTTTTTTCCGATGACCACGAGCACGCTTTTTCGTGCCTCACTTTCCTCCCAGGGTTTACCGAAGGAAAAATCCACCATGGAGTGCACCCCCTGGATGATGAAGCGCTCGCGCTCGTCTTGAAGCGCTACGATACCCTTTAAGCGGTAGATGTCTTTGCCGCGCTCACTGGTGAAGAGATTGATCCAGAACTCCAGCATCATCCGGTGCGCCAGTCCTGTTTGGACTTCCACGCAAACCGCTGACACACCTTCTTCGTGTTCAGCAACCTCTTCATCTTTGTGCGCTTTTAGCGAGAAGCGTGGGCGACTTTGCCCAACGAAGGAAAGAGATTTTGCGATCCCGGATTCCTGATGCATGTGGATCTCAAGAATCTTCGAAAGATCAACGTTTCCTCGCTGTGCCCGCAGCATCTCAACGCGTGGATTGAGCTGCTGCACGAGGCTTTCGACATGGGCCAGCTGTGCATCAGATAATAGATCGGTCTTAGTCAACACCACCCGGTCAGAGAAAGAGATCTGCCTTTTCACTTCGGGCGAGCGGCCTAGTTGTTCCGAAATGTGTGCAGCATCAACCAGGGTGATCACACCGTCTAGACGAAAAGATGCCTTAAGAGAGGGCTCAGCCAGAAAAGTCTGGATCACCGGAGCTGGGTCTGCGACGCCAGTGGTTTCCACGATGACTCGATCGAAGCGATTTTTTCTCAGGAGCAAGCCCTGAAGAATCCGCACGAGGTCACCGCGCACAGAGCAACACACGCAGCCGTTATTCATCTCGAAGATCTCTTCGTCGGCCTGGATGACGATGTCCTGATCAACGCCAATCTCCCCAAATTCGTTTTCGATCACCGCGATTTTGTGTCCATGGTACTGGGTCAAGATGAAGTTGAGAAGAGTGGTTTTCCCGCTGCCAAGGTAGCCAGTGAGGATGGTGACAGGGATCTGCTGCATGCGTTGACTCCTAGAAAAAAACTAACACAAAACCAGTCCCGAACATGATCGCAAAGCGCAGCCAGAGAAGTTTCTTCTCGAGCCCAGGCTTCTGGAGAAATTTCACGACTCGAAGTGAGTGTAAGAGAATCCAGGTGGTCAATGTGACGGACACGAGAATCCCCGCAGAGAAAATGAGGATCGATAGGATTCCTCGCTCGAACTCTCCCTGGGCAACGCTCGCCAGGTACATCGAGAGAGCCGTTCCGCAAGGAACCAAACCTCCACCGACTCCCATAAGAAAGCTGAAGCGAACCTGCTTCCACAGAGAGTCGATAGCCTGCAGGTCACTGAGCCCCACGATCGTGGGCTCGCAGCACTCCTGCCTAGCAAGAGAGCGTCGCTCCCGCACTACGAACCACAGCGAAAGCAGCATGATAGTCATTCCTGAAAAACGGGTGAACAGGGCCACGGCGTCGTCTGAGTTTAGGAGACCAAAGTAGGAGACTCCCGAGTTGATCGCCAGGGCCAAAAAAAAGATACTAAACCCGTGAGTCAAGGCATTAGAAAAGCCCAAAGCTAGTGCGGGCAGAAGACTACCCCGTTGGCCCACGAGGTAGGCTACGATTGCCGTCTTGCCATGACCCGGTTCTACCGCGTGGAGACAGCCAAGAAGGAAAGCAGAATAGAGCGCAAAAGAGGATGGCATAAATTGCAACTTTGTTGCAATTTAAATATCCCTCTCTTCATCAATACGCAAGAAAAATTATCTGGAGGCGGTGCTGATCTGCCGCTTGAGTCCCACTGCCGCGGCAGCGTATCCGCCATTTTCTGAATCAATGAAGTGAATATGCTGACCCTGGCCCAGGCCTTCAACGAAACAGGTCATCAGGCAGGATTGCGTTTCGAAGGTTCCATAGAAGAGATCCCCTCGCTGATAGCCCTGCTCAAGGAAAGATTTGATCGCACTGATCTCAGATAGTGAGCAGTCGAGGACCATGCGAAGGGTGTCATCGAATTTTCGAAAATCACTGTGCATCTGCATGGAGGAGGCGTAAGCTTTGGCATCAAAAAAGATGGCAGGAAACTTGTATTTAAATACCAGCACGGCATAGAGAATTTCTAGCGCTCGGGCGATAAAGGCCATACTTAATGTTGAGCCATGCAACTTGCGCTCATCTTTAAGCAGCTGGCGCACTGATTTGTAAGAGGCGACGTCCACGTTCACGGGATTGGCGGCGTTGATTCCTTCGGGGAAAAGTCGTGTGAGCTCTTGCATGAACTGGGCATACACCTGAGCATTCCCGCGAGTCACCATCAACACGGTCAGAATTTTTCCCCGCTTACTGGGGATTGGATTCCAGCGACACGAGAGCCCCTCAAGACTTACTTGATTTTCAACTGTGGCCTTGTACTCATAGGCCGGATCGTTTTTGATGATTTTTTCAGCTGCACTGACACCATCTCCGCGCAAAATAGCAATCGTGCGGCCAGCAGTAAGTTCGAACTTCCCTACCTCAATACGATGACCCAGAACTTTGAGCTCAGAGACCGCCACCACACCCACTCGCAACTCAAGATTAAAGTTCTCTCGCGAGAGCGTCTTAAGCGAGGCGAGGTCCTCACAAACTTTTATGACATGCTCTTGCGGCACCAGTAGCGTCGCCCCGTCCCCTCCGAACACAAAGGGAACCTCTATCTTCCCAAGTGCTTTACGCGCGACAACGATGCAGGCAGCACCGATGGTGTTGACGTCTTTATAGCGGCCCTCGCCGATAGCTTTAGTCGAGCCCTTGATGTCGGTGATGATGACTGACCAATCAGCAGGGGCCTCGGCGTAAAGAGAGTCATCGGTGAAACGATGGAACTCCCTGAACGTTTTGAGGCCCTGATAAAATTGTGTCACAGATATTGCTTCAACTCTTTCTCACTCATCTTCTGATGGTGCACATGAGGCGTCGGTGTCATAGGAGCTGATTTTTCTCCCTTTTTCGGTGCATACACGTGACGCTCGAAAATCGACATTAAACTAGTGCGAGAAAAGCCTTCGATCCACGACACAAAATCTTCTGTATAAAATGGATAGAATAAATGATTCTCGATCACCTGCTTGAGCATGGGTCTGAGACCACCCTGATCCTTCAAATGATTATCAAGGCTCGCCATGAACTTGGCGCCAAAGCTGTAGGCCTGGCGATCCGTGAAGCGTGTGTACTCCGCGCGGCCTGCCATGTTGGCGTTGCCACTGAAAGCACCGCCGCGTGGATATCCATTGTCTCTCCAGCTGGCGATGGCCTCATCGATCCATCCCGCATTACCGTTAGCAGGCATCATGCCACGAGCAAAATACGAGTGGATGAGTTCATGCCCGAGGGCACTTTCGCTGGTCATAGTCGCCCCGTGGTACTCCATGCCGCCAGAGCCAGCGTTATAGATGGTGACACTTGGGTGAGGGAAAGGACCGTAGTCGGCTTCGAGCTCCGCTAAAATCTTCAGCGTCATGCCTTCAAGTTTTTTAAGCTGAGTCGCAGGATTTGAGAGCATCGAGGGCTTAAGATAAATGCGCACTGGGATCTGGCGACCATCCATAGAAGAAAAGCTCAAGCGCGACTCACGCATGACCGTTTCAGGAGTGGTGTGAAAAAAGAGCGCGCTGGCATTGAAGTGCGCCGGAAACTGGATGCGCACTTGCTGATCATTGATAAACTCGATGTCTCCATTGGCATAGACGGCTTGTTTAATCTTCGCGTTTATAAACTGGATATCAAAGCTCATAGCATAGCGGTCATACTCCAGATTCGTGGGAATATATTTCTCAATAAAGCTTCTCTCAGACAGATCACTGGTCCAAAACGCTGAGGAGACTCCCCCATTGCTCCAGTCAACCAACGCTGTCAGAGGGAACTTTATCACAAGCCTGTGGGTTCCGGCCGAGAGGTCTTGAGCGATCACACGCATCTTGGTGGCGCGATCGGGAGTTTGTACTTCCGCGGCCTGCACACGCACGCCATTGAGGGTCACCTCTGTGGCATTTTGCACGAAGTCCAGCATTGGGTAGCCGGCTTCTTGAGTATCAAAGCGAAGGGTCGCTTCGACAGCAGCTGACTGAGCCGTGATATCGTAGCTGATGCGGTAGTGCGCCTCGGAGATATCAATGTAGACAGCTTTAGAATTTTGAAAGACAAATGATTTAGGCGCGCGCGCGAGATCATCCGTGACAGTAGCGTGGGCACAAAAAAGTGCCAAGAAAAGAGAGAGCATCCGTA
>JAJTIF010000398.1 GCA_021299675.1 Pseudomonadota bacterium
GTGGGACTCAAGGGAGAATTTTAAGATGAAAACATTAATTCTCTCGCTCGCTCTTCTCGCCTCCAGCTGTGGCGATGACACATTTAGAAAAGTCGAACAGCTCGATCGCTTCCGCATTCTGGCGATCGAAGCCTCCGCCCCCGAAGTAGCCCCAGGAGGCAGCAGCAACTTGCGCCTTTTTGTGTCTGACCCTAAGGGGCCCCCTGCAGGACGCGAGATCACAGGTACGCTCACCACTTGCATCGACCCAGGGATTGCCCTCGGCGCTTCGGTAAAGTGTGACCATGATCCCAGCCGAGTGACAAGCAGCTACACCATTGACACCAGAGGAGCCGACTTCACCACGAACCTCGGCACAGGACTGAGCTCTTCCGTATCTATCACGGTCCCTGGAGGAATCTTCACGAGCCGCTCTTCCCGTGAGCAGTTTAACGGTGTTGGTTACATCGCAATTTTTAGTTTCACTGTGGACGGCTCTGAGGTGACGGCTTTCAAGCGCCTTATCGCCACGACGAGGACCGGAGCCAACCTCAATAGCAATCCCAGCGGCGCCTCACTGCTCTTAAACGGTGCCGCGTTCGCAGGGAATCCCCAAAAAGGAGACAGGCTCTCACTCTCCAGTGCTGCCGCCCAGAGCTACGATTACATCAACGTGGATGGATCGACTGAAGTGAAGTCAGAAGATCTCCAGGTGGCGTGGTACATCTCAGAAACAGAGCTGGACGCGCCCAAGACAAAAGTCGGAGAACGAGTGGAGATACTCACGGAACCGCCAGCACAAACTTATCTTATCATTGGTATTCTGCGCGATGAGCGCGGTGGACTTGAGGTGTTGAGACAGAGGATCTAAAAAAAACAAACTTAAGAAGCCCCCGTCTCTTTGAGAGCTTCTTAGTTTGTATCGAGTTCTGCTGACCTACTTTTTTTTGGCGACAACTTTCTTCTTCGCCGTAGGCTTTTTAGCAGCAGATTTTTTTGCAGTTGGTTTTTTCGCAGTGACTTTTTTCTTCGCTGGAGCTTTCTCTTTTGCCGGAGCTTTCTTCTTGGCCGGGGCTTTTGCCTTCGCCTTCGGCGCAGCCTTCTTCGGCTCAGCTTTTACAACTTTGAGATGAGTTTTCTTGGGTTCAGGCTTAACGGTTTTCGCGTCATGATAAGCGTGAAGAAGCTTCTGGTAAAAATCCCAGGAGTGTTCTGGAGTAAGTGCTGTGAACTCAGCTTGAAAACTCTCCCACAGCTTAGGGAACTCATGTTTGATAACATTCATGAGGTAGAAGCACTTGGGCTTGAGGTTCATTTTTGATTTATCGAATGCGGCGGAAGCGTTGAATGACATAGAAACTCCTTCGAGAATAAAACCGATATTCTCTTCGACATTCTACCACAAAGCTTAACCAAAGATTGTCTTGAGTCAGGAGGCAGAAACAGACAGGAGCGCACGGGAGAGAAAGTTATGTGTGAGATTTTCTGTCGAGTACTGGCCTAAAAGAGTCAAGCTCGGAACTCCGACATTGAGCTCTTCAGCCAGTTTTTCGTTATTGATCACTTCAAAGAAATCTTCACTGACAAAGATATACTCGCTCTGAATTGTCTCCTGGAAGCGAGGAAAAACTCGTTCAAAGACTCTTTTCAGAAGCTTTATCTTATCCGCCATGATCTCACTAGTAGGCTCCTCGTCATGCAAGAGGATGAGGGCCATGAGTGGATGAGATTTCGTCTGAGCGTCGTAGGGGTGCACGTCGACAATAAAGTGCCCCCATTCATGGGTCATGCTCTGAGGGATAAAGAGTGTCTGTGTTTCTTCGTGGAGCTGCTTACTACAATCAAAACGAATCGCAATCGCTGCTTTCTTTTCTACGCTGGAAAGCCACGCCGACATTTCGGTGGGCAAGCTCTGGCCCTGACCCGAGCGTTTGAGGAGCTCACGAGCAGACAGTGAGGTATAGAGATGGGTCGCAGTCACTTCACCGAGGTCATGGAATAGCATCCACCACTCATCGACCTGAGCGAGATCAGTTGGAACTTGCTTCTCAAGCTTTTCTAGCACTCGCACGCTTTGGTAAGTCTTGAGGGTTTCATCCAACTGCTCCCAGTCTTCAGGAGAGAAGAGACTTTCAAGAGTAAGTTCCTGGCGCGCCGGCCGGAAGGTCTCTTCAAAAGATTTGAGCTCCATGGGCTTAGCGCGGCTGTTGAACTTATGCCAGGAGCCGTCTTTGTAGAAGAGTGACTCCGTCTCATAGCGCAGACTTTTCGCAAAAGGATATTTTTCTAACACCTGCAGCGTGTGTTCGTTTGAACGGAGGGTTGAAGGTGAGCAGCGGAATTGATCAATAAGAACTTCGCGAGTCAAAAACCGTGGGGTGATGAGACGTAAATTCTCGGGAGCGTGCTGGGATTTCAGTGATACCAGCTTCAGGACCGCAGAGATGTCTTGACCGAGAATAACGTGGGTGATGTGGCGTTTTTCACCTGCGGCAAGATCTTGTTTATTTTTTTTGAAACTTTTAATACCGAAACTCATGCCGGTGATTATGTCACAGGCATGAGCGGTTAGGAAAGACTACTTAATAGCAAGTTTATCACCTGGCATGATCGAGCGATTTCTCAGAGTGCTGTTTGAACGCACGATCACGTCCATGGGCACACCTGTCTTGCGCGAGATCTGCCAGAGAGTGTCACCTTTTTTAACGACGTAAAAACGGCTTGGGCGACTGATCTTTTGACCCTTATTGCTTACGCTGCTGATGTAGCGGTAGTAAGAACGGCGAGCCTTACGAAAACGGCGTGGAACCTCGTAGAGATCAGCATACATCCGGTCGCGAGAAGA